>JBGSZT010000097.1:0-21055 GCA_041750255.1 Synechocystis sp. | reverse complement strand
AGCAATTCTCAGTATGGAAATTTAAGCTAATTTGAGCCAACCTTATTGAGAATTACTGCAATAACGATCCTTGAAAAGCTTATTCCTCCGTTGGGAACAGTCCTCAAAAATCAGGCTTGAAGTCAAAATGAGAATTGCTGCTAGTTTTATTTCTGCATCATAAAAATCAATCCTTGTGTTACGCTGTTAGCGCAGATAGTCAGAGAATTTTAATACAAATCAACTTCTCCTGGCTGCGTTCAATGGTAAAATAGCTGACAAAAAGGAGTATTCCCCATGATTTTAGAAATGCAGACAATTCTAGAGATGGGGATGGATATAATTCTAAAATTCCTTGGATTCCTGATATTTTTAATAGTCGGTTTCTGGGTAATCAAGCGACTTAATCGGCTGGTTATCCGCCTACTTCAAAAAACCAATCTTGAAGCAACCTTCATCAACTTCATTGGCAATTCCAGCTATTATTTTCTGGTAACACTTCTGTTATTGATGGCGTTATCCCAATTGGGCATCGAAACGGCTTCACTCATCGCTATCCTTGGGACCGCTGGTTTGGCCATTGGCTTGGCACTCCAGGGGTCTCTTTCCAATATCGCCTCGGGAGTTTTACTCGTCCTGTTTCGCTATTTTAAGGTTGGAGATTGGATCGAAGTCGGAGGAGTTGATGGTAAAGTTGAGTCGATTGAAATTTTTTCAACAACTATTTGTACGTTTGACAATTGTCTCATTACTATTCCCAATAAAAAAGTAATTGAGGGTAATATCATCAATTATGTTGCCAAACCAATTCGTCGTATTGATTTAGTCATTGGCGTCAGCTACACCGATAATATTGACCAAGTTAAAATGATTCTTTCCCGGATTTTGGCACAGGATAAACGTATCTTATCGGAACCAGAACCTCTGATTGCTGTGGGAGACTTAGCGGATAGTAGTGTTAACTTTTGGGTACGTCCATGGGTTGAAACGGCCAATTATTTACCCACAAAATTAGCGTTACTTGAAGCGATCAAAAAACGTCTCGATGCAGAAGGAATTACAATTCCCTTTCCTCAACAAGATATTCATCTCTTCCAAGAACCTTCATAATCGTAACGATTTATACCAAAGGAATAAGTTGTGCAATTAGACTGGGTAAATGAGAATGAGATTGATTTCTAAACAGTTACTAACATTTTTTCTGGCAATAGTTGTTGCCTTCACTATTATCCTTGTTCGAGGGCAGACTGCCTCGGCTCAACTCTCCATTCCCAACGGTCTTAATTCCCAGAATGGCGATCGCCTTCCCGTGGAAGTCATCCGTTATGGAAACATTGAAGTAACCCCTGTACGCTCTCCTTTGGATGGCAAAATTTTATTTACTATCGCCTCTCCTACGGTACAAAATCGAACCGACAATGATGCCGGTGAACAGTTACCAGTAGAACAACGAGCAGAGGAAGTGACAACTCGACTACGGCGGGTATTTTTGCGAGAATTCAACTCCGCTTTTTTACTAGAATTAGACCTAAAACAACTAAAGGTTGAAGTATCCCGCTTAAATAATGTTACTATTATTACCGCTAGAATTGAGAACCGTAGCCAACCCATCGTTTTAGTCTCCATCACAAATCCAGATGCCGAGTATCATATCAAACCCATCGATGAATTAGCGGAGGAATGGCGTAAAATTCTTGAGCAAGAGTTACGAGGAGGGTTTGAACAATTCTCAAAAAAAGCTCTTGAGAACAACCTAAAACAAATAGCGATAATTATTTTAGGATTGGTTATTTTAAGTTTTGTTGTATGGCTAATTAAGTATTTAGGATCCTTACGACAAGAGTCATTGAAGAAAAAATATCAAAGGGAAATGGCAGATTCGCTAACAGCCGAAGAATCCCTTGAATTATCCCAAGCTCGACCCAGTCTTGGATGGGAAGGCATCCTATTCAACAAACATCGCCATGCTTTTTTAACGCAGGTAAAACGAACCTTTGCCATTGATCATCGATTAGAAGTGTGGAACTTTATACAATGGTGTCTCGTTTGGGTTTTGATTCTGGCTTGGTACCTGGGCTTTTATCATATTTCGAGTCTGATTCCCTTTGTGACAAAATGGAGTGACAGTGCATTAAATATCCCGATTAAATTACTGGCTGTTTGGTTTTTGGGGGGCTTGGCAATTCGTGTAAGCCGAAGCTTTATTAATCGACTTAGCATTAGTTGGCAAAAAAATAGTCCTGTCAGGTTTTTTAGCACGGACGATGAACAGCGATGGCAATTGAGGGTTTCAACCATTGCCAATGCTCTCCAAGGAATGATAACGGTTTTGATTGCCATTGTTTCCTTGCTAACGATATTGAGCGTATTTGGGATTCCAGCGGGATCGGTATTGGCGATCGGGGGATTATTTGGTTTGGCAATTTCCTTTGGTTCCCAGAGCTTAGTCAAAGACTTGGTTAACGGGTTTTTGATATTAGCGGAAGACCAGTATGCCATTGGGGATGTCATTGATCTAGGGGGAGTTTCTGGTTTAGTCGAAAATCTTAATTTGCGGGTCACTCAATTGCGAAATGCCAATGGAGAGTTGATTACGGTTCCCAATAGCACCATTACTGAAGTCAAAAATATGACTCGGACCTGGTCACGGGTGAACTTTAGCATTGATATTGCCTATGAAACCGATCCGGAAAATGCGCTGTCAGTATTAAAAGATGTCGGTCAGGGTCTTTACGACGATCCAGAATGGCATGACAAAATTATTGCCCCTCCCGATGTTTTGGGGATCGATCATCTATCCCATAGCGGTATCACCATTACCATTTGGATTCAAACGATTCCAGCTCAGCAATGGGCCGTGGGGAGAGAGTTTCGTGTCCGTGTTTGGAAAGCTTTAGCGGCTAACAACATTAAGATTGGGGTTCCTCAGCAAGCCTATACGCTAGGCTCTAGCTCAGTTCCCCAATGATTCATTCCTTAGTATAGTAACTCTTTTTTCTTGATATGATTTCCCTCAAAAGTTCTCTATTCTCCCGTGGTTTGACTTTTTTTTCTGTTTCTTTAGTTTCATTGCCAAATTTTTTGGCTCCCGCCTCAGCCGTTCCACCCCGCAATGCTGATCAAACGGTGGAATGTGAATTATTAATTGTCGGCGGTGGAGTAGCCGGTACAGCAACGGCCTACGAAGCCTTGCTAGCCGGAAAAACCGTTTGTATGACGGAGCTAACCGATTGGGTCGGGGGTCAGTTGACCTCCCAGGGAACATCAGCCTTGGATGAACGCCCGACTCAAACTGGAAAATTATTTTATCCCAGGGGCTATTTAGAACTACGAGAGCGGATCGAAAATCATTACGGGACTCAAAGTCCCGGTAAATGCTGGGTTAGTCTCTCTTCGTGTTTTTTACCCAAGGACGGCCATACTCTGCTGATGGCCCAGTTAAAAGATGCGGAAAAGAAAGGAAAAGGCACTCTCAAATGGTTTCCTTCCACGGTGATTAAAGAATTAGACATTCAAGCCGTGGGCACTGGTAAGCAAATCAAATCGGCGATCGCCATTCAACACCAACCGGCTAAAAATACACCGCCCCTCAATACAGAATTTCTCTCTCAAACCATTGCCGATGCCTATAGTTACGAAAATTCAGCGCGACTTGACAAAAAAATCATCCGCTTTGTCCCCCAAATACAACCAGAAAATAAACCTGCGGATTGGTATGTCATTGAAGCCACCGAAACCGGGGAGCTAATTGCCCTAGCGGATGTGCCCTACCGAGTCGGCATTGACCCCCGCTCCTATCTAGAACCCTCCTCCTCTAGCATCACCGGTATGCCCTACTGTACCCAGGGCTTTACCTACACCTTTGCCATGGAATCCACCGAGGAGCCTCAACCCCAAACCATGCCCTCTTTTTACCCCCGCTATGAGCCTTACTACAGCTATGACCTCGAGGGACGGGATTTTGATATGGTCTTTACCTACCGTCGTATCTGGAGTCCTAAAGGAATAAAGATTCTAGGCGCTAAGGGAGAAGATCGCAAAAGGGTCAATCGCTACGGCGTTAGCCCCCATCGTCCTGGGGAAATTTCCATGCAAAATTGGCTCCCGGGCAATGACTACACCCCCGGCACCGACAAGGATAATTTGATTTACACCCGCGAACAATTGCAAAGCTTGGGACAACTGCAACCCGGCGGCTGGCTGGGGGGACTCCGTATTCAAAGTTTGCAAAATGCTGAAGAAATTGCCCTGGGTTACTACTACTGGCTGGTGAGCGGCACCACCGATGCTCGTTTAGGCGAGGGGGTAAAAAAACTGCATCCCAATAACCGATTTTTGGCGGGGTTTGAGCAACCCATGGGAACTGCTCATGGTCTCTCCAAATTTCCCTATATGCGAGAAGGGCGGCGGATTATCGGTCGTCCTCATTTTACCTATCCCGAAGGCTTCAGCATCTCAGAAATCGATATTTCTCGCCTCAACTTTAAAGATGATTTTTACCGTAAAAATTTATCCCCCAGTACCTACCGTCGTCTCCATGCCAACCTGACGGGGATTGAGGGCTTAGATGTTCTTAGGGGAACGCTGTCTCCCGACGAGGTGCAACGACGCCAGCGGGCCACCATGTACCCCGACTCGGTGGGAATTGGGCATTATAATATTGATTTTCATCCCTGCTATCTGGAGTATCCTGTCGAAAAACCAGGCAATATTGAGCGTCCCGGGGAACGGCAGGCCCACACAGAGTCCTATCCTTTTCAAATCCCGCTAAGGGCGATGATTCCCCAGAATATTGATAATTTATTGGTGGCGGGAAAAAGCATCGCCACCAGCCACATTGCCGCCGCGGCCTATCGAGTTCATTCCTTTGAGTGGTCTTCGGGAGCCGCCGCAGGGATCACCGCCGCCTTTGCCCTAGAGAAAAAAGTGCTTCCGGCTGAATTAGTCAACCAGCCGCTTTTAATCTCTGACAAACGTTTGCTAGCCCTGCGTCAACGCCTAGAGCAAAGCAATAATCCAACCATGTTCCCTGGAACGTCAATTTTCAAAGACCACGCTGGTTGGCGTTAAAGGGTTAGAAGGAAAAAGCCAACCAACGCCGGACTTGATTTCTAATTCGATCCCATGCTGTTGCCGGGGGAATCTTTTCCCCTTGGCTTTGCCACTGGCTCAGGATTTGTTTGCCGAGGGGCGTGAGCCGAAAACTGTCGGTGATGCCTTGCCCATCCACCTCTCGGCGAAGGATGCCAACTTGAATCAGCCACATTAATTCCCGTTCCACCCGCCCTTCAGATAACGGATAGGTCACATAGCCTTGCTGGACTCCCCCCCCGTCGGTGATCGCCGGAAGCGGAATACTTTGACTATCCATGGCGAGCAGGAGAGGCAACTGAAAGGGGGCACAACGCAGGGCTTGTTCGGCCCGTTGGAGAGTTTGGGCAGAATAGGTCACAAAACCAGAGGATGAAGCGGCCGGGGAAGACGGCATAATGACAAAACCTGCAACGAGGTTGAATGAATTGAATATATGCTGATCCCAGACAAACCTCTATGATCGGCTGGGGTCAATAATCTCAGAGATTGACTCTATTTTCTCAGCTAAGCGCAATCTTTCGTTACAAAAATGCTGGAAAAAAATTAACAAGATGTAACAGACATAGAGCCCATTAACGTTGTATAAAATATTACGGAGGGAAGTTAAGGAAATTCACCCTAGTTGAAACCTTATCGTTTCCCCTGAGACATCATTAGGTTTTTCCTTAGATTCAATGGCGATCGCCGCCATTGAAAATTGGAAAGACACAAAAACTATAGTTGTTTCAAGCTCCCTAAATAGTAGGGAATCGCTAATTTTAAATCCCCATTCACCTAAGTCAAGTAGGAGATTAATTCAATGTTTGACGTATTCACTCGGGTTGTATCCCAAGCTGATGCTCGCGGCGAGTATCTGTCCGGTTCTCAACTAGACGCTTTAAGCGCAACTGTAGCTGAAGGCAACAAACGCCTTGATTCCGTTAACCGTATCACCGGTAACGCCTCCGCTATCGTTTCCAATGCTGCTCGTGCTTTGTTCGCTGAACAGCCCCAACTCATCCAACCCGGTGGAAACGCCTACACCAGCCGTCGTATGGCTGCTTGCCTTCGTGACATGGAAATCATCCTCCGCTATGTCACCTATGCAACCTTCACTGGTGATGCTTCCGTCCTCGAAGATCGTTGCTTAAATGGCCTCCGTGAAACCTATGTTGCTCTGGGTGTTCCTGGTGCTTCCACTGCCGCTGGCGTTCAAAAAATGAAAGAAGCCGCTTTGGACATCGTTAACGATACCAACAACATTACCCGCGGTGATTGCAGTGCATTAGTTGCTGAAATTGCTGGCTACTTCGACCGCGCTGCGGCTGCTGTTGCCTAGTATTGGCACTTTGCCAGTTAGGTTAAAAGCCTTTACTACATAATCACGATTCCATATCTAGGAAACTTTTTCACATTAAACGGGAGATACCAGAACTATGAAAACCCCATTGACCGAAGCCGTCGCTACCGCCGATTCTCAAGGTCGCTTTTTAAGCAGCACCGAACTTCAAGTTGCCTTTGGTCGCCTACGCCAAGCCTCTGCTGGTCTACAAGCCGCCAAAGCCTTGACCGCCAACGCTCAAAACCTTGTCAACGGTGCCGCTCAAGCCGTTTATAACAAATTCCCTTACACCACCCAAATGCAAGGCGCTAACTTTTCCGCTGATCAACGCGGTAAAGACAAATGTGCTCGTGACATTGGTTACTATCTCCGCATGGTTACCTACTGTTTAGTTGCTGGTGGAACTGGTCCTATGGATGAGTACCTGATCGCTGGTATTGACGAAATCAACCGCACCTTTGACTTGTCTCCTAGCTGGTACATCGAAGCTTTGAAATATATCAAAGCCAACCACGGCCTTTCTGGTGACCCTGCTGTTGAAGCCAATTCCTACATCGACTACGCTATCAATGCTCTAAGCTAGTCATCTAGATTCAATTCAGCATGGCCTGGAAAAGCAGGGGGCTGTTGACAATTTGTTGACAATCTTCTATTTTTCCAGGCTTTGTCATAACTATTTACCCATGACTAGGAGGATCTAATGACAAGTTTAGTCTCAGCCCAGCGTTTAGGTATTGTTGCCTTCGATGAAGCCTCTCGCCTTGAGCTTCGTACTAATTATACGGAGGAAGATGTCGTAGCGGTTATCCGTGCGGTCTATCGCCAGGTATTAGGAAATGACTACTTAATGTCCCATGAGCGATTGACGAGTGCGGAATCCTTACTACGGGGAGGAGAAATCTCTGTTCGGGATTTTGTCCGTGCAGTCGCACTTTCGGAAGTTTACCGCCATAAGTTTTTCCATTCTAATCCCCAGAATCGGTTTATTGAGCTCAACTATAAGCATCTCTTAGGTCGTGCGCCCTACGATCAATCAGAAATAGCTTTCCATACTGATATTTATACTCAAGAGGGCTATGAAGCAGAGATCAGTGCTTATATTGATTCTCCAGAGTATCAAGAAAGCTTTGGCGAGTCTATTGTTCCTTACTACCGGGGGTTTGCAACTCAGCGTGGACAAAAAACCGTTGGCTTTAGCCGTTTATTCCAACTCTATCGGGGATATGCCAACAGTGACACGGCTCAGGGCAATGGCAATCGGGCTAAATTAACCCGTGAGTTAGCGCAAAATAGTGCCACTCCGGTTTATATCGGTTCCACCACCGAAGGATTGCGCGGAGCATCTGCTGGGGGTCGGGATCAATTCTATCGCCTGCGGGTGACCCAACGAGGTACGCCTGGCCCTCGTGTACGCCGTAGTAGTACTGAATACATGGTTGCCTACGAGCAATTATCTAATAAGTTGCAACAAATTAACCGTCAAGGTGGCGTTGTAACTTCTATTACCTTGGCTTAATTAGACCCATTGACATTTTAAAATAATACCAAAAGGAGATTAACTTAGTGGCAATTACCGTAGCAGCTTCCCGACTGGGCATCGCTCCCTACAATGAAGCCAGTCCCGTCGAACTGCGCCCCGATTGGACTCAAGATGATGCTAACCTCGTTATTCGTGCGGCGTATCGTCAAGTTCTGGGTAATGATTACATCATGGATTCTGAGCGTTTAAAAGGAGCCGAATCTCTCCTTTCTAATGGCTCGATTAATGTTCGTGAGTTTGTTCGCACGCTCGCCAAGTCTGAGTTGTATAAAAAGAAATTTTTGTACAGCAATTTTCAAACTCGTGTCATCGAATTGAACTATAAGCATCTTTTAGGCCGCGCTCCCTACAATGAAGACGAAGTGGTTTTCCACCTAGATCTTTATGAAAATGCAGGGTTCGATGCTGAAATTGATTCTTATATTGATTCGGTAGAATATCAAGAAAATTTTGGCGATAATATCGTCCCTTACTATCGCTTTAATAATCAAATCGGCGATCGTACTGTGGGTTTTACCCGTATTTTCCGTCTCTATCGCGGCTACGCCAACAGTGACCGGGCTCAATTAGAACGGAATGATACTCGTTTGGCGACCGAACTGGGTCAAAATTCCGTCTCGGCCATCATTGGTCCCAGTGGCAGTAATAGTGGCTGGGCCTATCGCCCCTCTAAAGCCGGTGTCACTCCTGCTAAAGCCCTGGGCGGCTCTGTCCCCTTTGGCAAAGCAGGTAAGTTATTCCGGGTAGAGATCACAGCGATTCGGACTCCGGGATACCCCAAGGTTCGTCGTAGCAATAAGGCTGTCATTGTTCCCCTCGAACAATTGAATAGTACCTTACAGCAAATTCACCGTTTAGGCGGCAAAGTGGCTAGTATCACCCCTGCTAGCTTAAATTAAGACCTCGATTAAAGGGAGGGAAAATTCCTGTTTTCCGGTTGTTTTTCACAAGCCGTCGCAACAGGAATTCTCCTTTTTTGTGTGTAGACTCTTTTTGATAAATCACATTTTGTGGGAGCAAATTAATCATTATGTTAGGTCAATCTGCCTTAGTCGGATATTCCAATACAGCGGCGGCAAATCGTGTTTTTGTCTATGAAGTCAGTGGCCTTCGCCAAACGGATACCAGCGACAATAATAGTTATGATTTTCGCCGCAGTGGCAGTACTTTTATCAAGGTTCCCTACGCCC
This sequence comes from Synechocystis sp., assembly GCA_041750255.1. Classification (GTDB taxonomy): domain Bacteria; phylum Cyanobacteriota; class Cyanobacteriia; order Cyanobacteriales; family Microcystaceae; genus Synechocystis. The sequence goes on along the minus strand of JBGSZT010000097.1, from coordinate 11,931 downwards.
GCATGAATGAAGAAATGCGTCGTATTACTCGCCTCGGTGGTACTATCATTGGTATCAAGCCCTATTCCGCCAGTGACAATAACTAGGTACTAGTCAGCTATTAGTTGTTCGAGCGGAACTTGGTCGGTGGAGTGTATCTCTGCCGATTTTATTTTTTTGGGAACGTTTTGGTATATCCTGACGTCTCAGATATGGATGTGAGGAGCAAATTTGTGATGGGTGACTCCATGAATCAAGCCATTTCAGTGTCCTGGTCTCTGGAAAAAAATAACGAGGTTGCCTCCCTAAGCCTGGAAGAACTCTCCAATTATGACCTGATTGTCAGTTGCCAAGACGGGGTTTATCCTGACAGCGCCGCCTTTGATGAGTTACTGCGGCGTTATCAGTCCCACGTGGACAAGATTTTGTATCACCTGGCTCCCGATTGGCAAGACCGTGCCGACCTGGCCCAGGAAGTATGGATTCGTGTTTATCGTAATGTCAAGCGACTGAATGAACCTATCAAATTCAAGGGCTGGTTAAGTCGTATTGCTACCAATCTTTTCTACGATGAATTGCGTAAACGTAAACGCATTAGTCATCCCATTTCCCTGGATGCTCCCCGCCGGGTGGATGATGGAGAAGTGGATTGGGATATCGTCTCGGATTATCCAAGTCCCGATGACACCCTCACCACCAATGAGTTCTATGAATGTCTACGGGTGGCGATCGCCGATTTACCCGAAGCTTTCCGGACGACCATTATCCTACGGGAGATTGATGGCATGGCCTACGAAGAAATTGCAGAATTGACGGGAGTTACCCTTGGAACGGTAAAATCTCGCATTGCCAGGGCACGGGCTAAACTGCAATCGGTGCTCCAGCCTTACCTAGATTAAGCAAAAAGGAGATAACCTATGACCCTTCCCTCGGAACGCTTTGAATTATTAAGTGCTTACTTAGACGGCGAAGTTACTAGCCAAGAACGGCAATTAGTGCAGGAATGGATAGATCATGACCCGCACCTAAAGCAAACCTATCTTAATCTCTTGCGTCTGCAACGAGGAATTCCCCACATCCCTGTCTCTGCCTCGATTTCATCCACAGAACTCTCCCGGCGAGTCTTGGCCCAAGTTAAGCGGGAAGACCGGTCTCGGCGTTATTGGCATTGGGGAGGAGTGGTAGCGGCAACAGCTGTTGCGGCCATGGTTTCTTGGTTTAGTGGTGGCCCATCTCCCTTTAATTCCTTGTGGCAAACCGCCCAAGTTGAATCTGAATCTGAGGAAACTCTCGTTATTGCCCTAAATCAACCGCTCTTTGAGCTACCAACGACAGGTCATTAGGGGCAGATTGCCATGCTCCTGTCGGACAATACTCTCCTTGATAGTGCTGGATTTGGCTCAAAGACATCCAATATACCCAGGCTTTTCCCAACCCTTCTTCCGTTAAGGCATAGATAGTCGCTAGGCGACGGTTGTATTCGTTCTTTAGCGGCGATTGCCGGGGGTCAAAGTCTTCCAACTGATCCAGGCGAGCTAGGGTTTCAAGATTTGGGAGCCTTAAACAATAGCCAAAAACGCGATCTGTGCCCGGAGTCACGGCAGGATAGCCTAGGTTGAGATGATAGAGCCGACCCCAAATAAAGGCCGGCTGGCACTCTAGCACCTCGCCTCGACAATAGTGGGGGTAGTTAGCTTCCCCCGGCTTGAGCGTGCCATAGACAAAAACTCGGGGCTGTTTCATCGGTCACGAAGATGGGACTAGTTTAAAAGTTTTAATGGCTAAAATCAATTGTTGTTCTTTAGGTGATTGTATCCGAGCAACATCCAGCTAATCCAGGCAGTTTATGCAAACAAATGCTCGACATTCTTGGGTGAATTCCCTTAATTGCCGCAGAATGGTCGTTGTCGCATGGTACGATTAAATATCTAATTTTCATAACGTCGTTCTGGTTCGCCAGGAGAAACCATTGATGATCCCACTATCAGACCAAGTTGCCATTATTACCGGAGCATCGCGGGGCATCGGCCGAGCAACCGCTCTTGCTCTAGCGGAAACCGGGGTCAAAGTCGTGGTCAACTATGCCCAATCCAGTGCGGCGGCGGAATCCCTGGTGGAAGAAATTGAGGCGATGGGTAGAGAGGCGATCGCCATTAAAGCTGATGTATCCAAACCTGACGATGTTGAACTTTTAGTCCAAAAAGCCCTAGAACAGTGGGAACGGGTTGATATTTTAGTTAACAATGCTGGCATTACCCGCGACACATTACTACTTCGTATGAAGCTAGAGGATTGGCAATCCGTTCTCGATTTGAATTTGACAGGCGTTTTTCTGTGTACGAAAGCAGTGTCCAAATTAATGCTCAAACAAAAGAGCGGTCGCATTATTAATATCACCTCCGTCGCGGGACTCATGGGAAATCCTGGCCAGGCCAACTATAGTGCCGCCAAGGCCGGCGTTATCGGCTTTACCAAAACCGTCGCTAAAGAACTCTCTAGCCGTGGTGTCACAGTTAATGCCGTTGCTCCTGGCTTTATCGCCACCGATATGACCCAAGATTTACCCGCCGAGGATATTCTCAAATTTATCCCCCTCGGTCGCTACGGCCAACCCAAGGAGGTGGCTGGCATGATTAGCTTTTTGGCCACAGACCCCGCCGCCGCCTATATTACCGGTCAAACCTTTAATGTGGATGGGGGCATGGTGATGATCTAGTCCGAGGGCTAGCCTGCCTCTCCCTTTGCCGGGTCATGGTAAGCTACGGATCGCCTTGACATTCCCGAATTTTATGTCCGACCTTGCCACCCTTCTGAGCAAAATTCAACAAGAAGCCCAACGTCAGGATTTTCCCCTGGATTACCCAGTCTATCAATCTGCTAAGAAAGATGCCCTGACCCCCATTCTCTTTGCTGGTAGTCTCAAAAGCCAGGTTTGTTTTTTTGGGCGCGACCTAGGACGGGATGAGGTTCATGCCGGACAACCTCTGATTGGAGCGGCGGGCACTCTTGTACGAGAAGGCTTTTATCAGGCACTCCATGGACACAAATCTCCTAACCGAGAAGCCCTACAAACGGTGTGTGAGCGCTTACTGCTGACCAATACGGTTCCCTACAAGCCTCCAGGCAATAAGGCATATTCGCCGGAGGTGAAAGAACGCTTCCGTCCTTTTATTGAAGAGCTTTTAGTTTTACATTGGCAAGGCAAACAAATCATCACCCTAGGGACAGAGGCCTTCAAATGGTTTGCTCCCTACGGACGCAAGGGTGAGGTCAATGAATTTTTTAGTCAGGACAACCGATTTTCTAGCCATCTTACTCTAACCCTGCGGGCTAAGGACGATCAGGGCGTAGTCCAGCAACGTTCCCTGACTGTTATGCCTCTGCCCCACCCTTCGCCCTTAAACCAGCGTTATTACAGTAAATTTCCGCACATGCTCCAACAACGTCTCCAGGATATGCCCTTTTAGAGCCCTCAAGCATTGGAGGGATTGGGGGGAGAGTCGAGGGCAGCCTGGGGATAAACAATGCGCTGGTGGTGAAATTGTTGCCAAACTCGCACAAAAACATTGGCGATCAAGGGTAGTTCTTCGTATTTTAGTCCACTGGTTTGGAGTTGATTATCCCGCCACCGAGCTTTGAAAATACGATTCACCATGGCTAGGGCAACTTCTGGATTGGTTTCTTTGAGGGAGCGCAGGGCGGCTTCGGAACTATCCGCTAACATGACGATGCCGGTCTCGCGGGAGCGGGGGATGGGGCCATCGTAGCGAAACTCCGCTTCCACCATCGGCGTTGAACTTTGTTGTTTGGCTTGGTGATAAAAATAGGAGATTAGCATGGTGCCCTGATGCTCTGGGATGAAGTCTCGCACGACCTGGGGGAGTCCATAGCGGCGGGCCATGGCGAGTCCTTCGGATACATGGGCTTTGATAATCTGGGCACTGACAAAGGGATCGGCGATCGTGTCGTGTTTATTGGGGCCTCCCATTTGATTTTCAATAAATCCCAACGGGTCATGCATTTTGCCAATGTCATGGTACAGGGTGCCAGCCCGGACTAATTCGACGTTGCAATGTAATTCCCGAGCGGCGGATTCGGCTAAAGAAGCGACAAATAAGGTGTGTTGAAAAGTTCCCGGTGCTTCTTTGGCTAGACGTTGAAGCAGAGGACAATTGGGATTACTCAGTTCCACGAGGCGAATGGGCGTGATCACATCAAAAAAACGTTCTAGGTAAGGAGAAATGCCGATCGCCACAATGGTCCAAAGGGTGCCTAAAACGCCATAGCCCAAGGCTCCCGGCAGTAGGGCATACCAAACGGTGGCGGGCGTGGCACTCAATACCAAATAACCAATCAAATAAACCCCGCCTTGGATAAACCCAACTCCAAACCCCAAGAGTGCCAAATCATCCCGTGACCGCAGTCGTCCGGCCAAGGCACCGGCAAATAGTCCCGCTGCCAGTCCTGCCATTAAATATTCCCAATTAATCGTTTCCATGGCGATCGCCGATAGGCCTCCCACCAAAACGACCTGGGAAATGGCCAACGTAGGGCCGTAATAGCTACTTGTCAAAAGCCCAATAGCCGTCAAATCCAGATAATGTGGGCTGAACAGGGTAGAAACCGGGCCGGTTAATCCCAACAGAAATAACAAAATATGGTCTCGTCGTCGCAAAGAACGATGGGAATAACGACAAATTACTCCAAAAATAACCACCGCTCCAGTGACTAGCCCTGCGGTTTGCAGTAGCCCCGACCAGTTAATCCCCCGTTGGCTAAGGCCATAGCCATCCAACAAGACAAATTGAGGTTGCTCAATCACCTCTCCCGCTTTGACGATCACTTCCCCTTCTTGAGCCTTGACCAGAATTGGCTGAACCGCTTGGGCGGCTTGCTCGGCTTGACGCCGGGTTTCTTCCTTGTCTATAGTTAAATTATATTTATTGTCTAGCAGTGCAAATAAAATTTCTTCGGCGGCCAGGGTGGCGGGGGCGGGCAGTAAATCACGCAGATGAACCTGAATCGTATCGTGGAGTAATTCCGTGGAAATCCCAGCGGAAAGACCCTGACGTAGGATTCGTTCAAAGGCCTGGTTGATGCGTTGCTGACTACTATTCCAGCTGGCATCAGTGAGTCCAGCCACCGCAATAATTGTCTCCGGCGAAAGCCTAGATAGGGCACTGGAGGAGGAGGATTGATTGATTACCCGGGCATAGCGTTGACGCGCTTTCTGGATGCTCGTGACCAGCGCCTCAAGTTCGGCGGAGCCCACGGTTTTGCCTCCGCGTTGCAGAGCCTTTTCTAGGGACGGTAACTCCGGAGTCCAGTCTAGATTGAGCGGCGAAGACCGCAGACGTTGCTGAAGCTCATCCCAATCGGATTCAGAGCAACTCCGCAAATATTGCTGTTCTGTTAGGGAGAGTAGCGTAGGGTTGACGTAGGGAAAAGGCGCTCCCAACCGGCGCAGTTGGGTTAACTGCTCGAGTAACTCATCCCCCGTTTGCTGGAGGGCTAGGGTAAGGGCGACGTCACGCCGCAGACGAGGCACAATGCCAGTACGGACTTCCTTGCGCTTTTCTTCGGTGGTTTTTTCGTCGAGGAATTCTCCCTCCGCAGGCGCAACGATGGTCAGGGGAGAGCGACTACCGACTCCGAGTTGAGGTTGGTTGTAGTAACGATAGCCCACCACACTGGTCAGAGAAATTACCGTGACGGTCAGCATCAAGGGAGGATGAGCGACCCGCATGAACTTGGAACTATAGAGTTTCTCCCAAAAACTAGGGCGGACTGAGGGTCTACTGCCAGCGGGATTAGGCGTCTTGGCCCTGTGAGAGCCATGGTACCAAGATTGTAGGGAATCATTAACAGCGGAAAATAATTTCATCGCAGGAAGGAGTCAAAACACCAGGGAAAAGCGAAATAGCAAAACTCAGAATTCCATCACTCCTCACTGGCGGCCTCCAGGCGCAACGGTCAATTAATTCTGTCGTTGTCCTGAGATACCAATTTTAGGCCAGGACGCGGTTGCATGACGAGGGGCAAGGTAATAAGAGAAAAATGAGAAAGTCGGCGATCGCCTAGGGTGCCTGTCCACCGAGAATAAAGGCGATCGCCATAGGCCAAGATTTGTTCATAATCGCAGAGGGAAGGGTGTCGATTTCTCCAGAAATCAGGAATCTCCCCTAGACCATTGTCGGCACCACTCAAGGCCCCCGCGAAGAGACGAGCTTCGGGCCAGATGACCCGTTGGATCGTGAGCGTGAATTGACGGGGAGTGTCGCCCCAGGCATGGATAGCCTTGAAAATGGCTGATCGCCAGGGGCTGTCACTTTCCGGAAACTTGATCAACTGCTGTGGCGGTCTGGTTTGCCAATACTGGGCGATCGCCGCTAGGTCATCTGCTAATTGGGGATACTCTCCTGCGAGGGTTTGACTGAGGTAACGAGACAAAGCCTGGGGATTTAATTTCTCTAGCACAATCTGGGTCAAGAGGTCATGGAAGAGCTGTAATGCCATTTCCTCTAGGGGTGATAGACCCCAACCCTCGGCGAAGGAATGAATCTCCGTGGCAAAGGCGACTGGGTCTCCCAGATGTTTTAAAGATAGAACTAGGGTATGAAATGCCCGCAGTGAGGGGGAGCTTGCTGAGGCCAGATAGTCTCTGATCCCGGACTCTGGGCCTTGTAAAATCCAATTGAGGTCGAGGTGAACATCGGCGATGCCATCGGCACGCTTCGCGCACGCCATGCCAGTGATACAGCCCAAAAAACGATTTCGCAATGACAAGTTCACTAGGGTGGTCAAAAAGATACTTTTATATTTTACTTGTTTAAAGCAGGGAATACTGCTAGTTAAAATAGTCAAGACCCCAATCACAAAAACCGTCAAGACGTCATGGAATGCCAACACCTCGAAACAGATCTATTAGTCGTCGGTGGGGGTACCGGAGCCACAGCAGCGGCAATCCAGGCGGCCCGTCGAGGGGTCTCAACGATTATTGTCAGTGAATTTAGCTGGCTCGGGGGAATGCTAACGGCGGCGGGGGTCGCCGTGCCCGATGGCAATGAGCTGGCGGCTTGGCAAACGGGGCTATGGGGGCAATTTTTACGGACGGTGCAAGCACGCCAACCCGGAGGGGTCAACCATAGCTGGGTCAGTCTTTTTAGCTTTAGTCCGCCGTTAGGGGCGCAAATTTTAGCCGAGTGGCTACAGCAATTGCCGAGCTTGACTTGGATCTGTGGGCGATCACCGCAGTTGGTGCTCAAACAAGGAGACCGCATTTTAGGGGTTCGATTTGAAAATTACGAAATTCGGGCAAAAATCACCATTGATGGCACAGAATTAGGCGATCTGTTAGCCCTAGCCGACATCCCCCACCGCTGGGGCTGGGAACTCCAGTCAGAGTTTGCCGAAGTCAGTGCCCCGACGGCCCCGAACCCCTTGACCCAGCGTTATCCTGTCCAATCTCCCACCTGGGTATTTTATCTGCAAAATTTTGGCTCCCAGCCAGCGCCACCCATATCACCCCCTCAGAACTATGACCCCAGCCTTTTTGCCGGTGCCTGGGACAACTATGGAGCGAAGAGTTTCATTAACTACGGACGCATCCCAGGCGATCACCATATGATTAACTGGCCTATTGCCGGCAATGACTATGGCACCGATCTAGGACGATTAATCGGTAGCTCAAGCGAGAAAGCGGCGTTTTTGCAGGAATCCTACGACCATAGCCTCAATTTCGCTTATTATCTGCAAAAAAATCTAAGTAATACTTGGGGGCTGGCGGAGGGGATGTTTCCCGCCCTAGACTCCCGATCTTCCGCCTTTGCGCTCCATCCCTACTACCGAGAAAGTCGTCGTCTGCAAGGGCAAGTCACCGTCACCGAGTCGATGATTTTACCCCAGGGGCAGGTGGCCCCCTTACCCCGGCAAAACGGGCAGGTGACCAGCATTGCCATCGGCAACTACGCCAATGATCACCACTACCCTGGTGTCGAATTTTCCCTTGCGCCAAAATCTATCCGCTGGGGTGGTCGTTGGACAGGGACTCCCTTTACCATTCCCTATCAAGCCCTGATTCCAACCAGTACAACGGGGTTTTTGGTCTGTGAAAAAAATATTTCGGTGTCCCATATCGCCAATGGCAGTACCCGACTGCAACCCCTGGTACTGAATATCGGTCAAGCGGCGGGCATGGCGGCGGCACTGTGTCTCGAAAAAGGGTGTGAAACCCAGGAATTAGCCGTGCGTGAGCTACAGGAGGCGTTACTAACCGATGTAGACGCTCCTGCCGCCATTATTCCCTGTTATAACCTGCCACCATACCATTCCCAATGGTTGTTTTGGCAACGGCATTACCTAGATAATCCCCGGGACTATCCCCAAAGTGGTCATTGTCCCTGCGAATTTGAGGCCGTAACGGGGTTAAAATCGCCCTCCTATCACGGTTATTTTGAACGTCTAGGCGAGCAAGATTATCAATTTACCACGGTGGCCAGTGACCAACCCTGGCAGGTGATTACCACAGACCCCGCTCTGAATCAGGCACTATTAGACCTTGAATCCGGGCAAGAGTTGACTTTCCTGGGATCGTACAATAGTGCGGGAAATTGGTTTGAGGTGGAGGCGATCGCCTAAAACGGCAAAAAGGGGGCAACGGTCCGCAAAAATTTCCGCATTTGTAATAAAAACACCAAATGACGAATTTTCGGGCTGAGTTGGGCGGGGTTCGGATTTTTGGCTAGGGCTTCCTGGAGCTCCGCATACTCCGTGGCGCTCAGGGGCTCCCCATCCACTGGCGATCGCCCTTCGGTGATAATCTCTGTCCGCAAAACTTCCTCGGGCAGATCCTCCGGGGGCGGTAGGGTCCGAGCCGGCTGACCGACAAGAAGGAATAATAAGGCAATCAAAGAACGGCCCATAACAAATTAAAAAAATTATTAAAAACTGACTTTACTGTAGAGCCATCTAGACAAAATCCCTGGACATTTATTCTTAAACCAACGCACGATAAAACGGAGGGCAATGGGTTTGGGAAAGCCCACGATCGCCTTCAAAAAACGATTTAAGGGAGGAAAGGCGACCTTTTTATTAATAATATTGATGGCGCCCACATCGTAGAGAGATTCTATGATTAACGTCACCGTCGCCTCTTCCCGCACAAATAAGTCCTGGAGCAATAGTTGCACATCATGGAGGCGTTCTTGCTTGAACCGTTCTTCTACTAGGCGTTGAGGCGGCATGGGAGGGGCAGGAAGCACCGTAATGGCTTTATTTCTTGAAGCAGAACTCATAAAAGTGTATTAATAGAAAATCATAAGACCCGACGGCGTTGCCCCATCATCATAATCAAGAGTCTTGCGGTGACGCAAGTAATCCCAGGCATTGAGTAGGTGAGCGTAAATATTTATGATTAGTTTCATTACATCTACCTACTGAGTCCATGGGGTTGAACTAGATTGAGCAAAATTGATTGAGCAAAATTGAAACGCTCAAAAGCCCAGAGATTCAATTACACTGGAGGATCGCGGCCAAGCGGAGTGCTAGGCCCCTTCCTTGATTTAAAGATCTGATGCTTTGCCCGATCGCCAATTTACCGAGTCTTCGTCAACAACTCCCCTTTGATTTGAATCTACTCCCCAATTCCGCTTGTCTGGTGGGGGGGTCTGTGCGGGATGCGCTTTTGGGTCGTCGTCGAGAATATCTAGATTGGGATTTTGTTGTGCCGGTGGATGCCATTGAAACCGCTAAGGCGATCGCCGCTCACTACCAAGCCGGTTTTGTGGTACTAGATAAAGTCCGCCAGATTGCCCGGGTGGTTTTTCCCCAGGGCACTGTCGATTTTGCCCTACAGGAAGGGTCAACCATCGAGCAGGATTTAGCCCGTCGAGATTTCACCGTCAATGCCATTGCCTATGATCTGCACCACGAACGCTTAATCGATCCTCTGGCGGGGGTCAAGGACTTAGAACAAGGACTGCTGAAAATGGTTTCGCCCCACAACCTGGCGGACGATCCCCTGCGTTTACTGCGGGCCTACCGGCAGGCCGCTCAGCTCCAGTTTGCCCTAGACCCCGCCACTCGCTTCACCCTGCAAGCCCTCGCTAGTCAGATCAAAACCGTAGCCGCCGAGCGGGTTCAAGCCGAGTTTAATTATCTCCTGGGGAGTCCCCGGGGGAGTCAATGGCTTTTGGCGGCCTGGCAAGATGGACTCCTGGGTTATTGGTTTCCCCAGGCAGACCTCGACGCGATGAATGCTATTTGTTGTATTGATCTGGCGATCGCCACCATCAAAACCAATCTCAGCCTAGACAAGCGCGGGCAATTTTTCCAGGCTCTGGGCAAAAAAGGCATTGCCATTGCCAAACTAGCTAGCCTCGTCTCCGCCAATCTTGAGCAAGCAGAACGAGAGCTAGAGCATCTTAAATACTCTCGCCACGAGATCCGAGCCGTGGGAGCAGTCCTTAGGGGCTATCCTTGGCTAAGGGAGCTAGATTTGTCTCAAAATCTGCGAAAGCAGTACTTTTTCTTTTTGGAAATCGGTAAGCATTTTCCCCATTTTGTCCTCTATGCCCTGGCCCACGGGCCCCAACAAAGCCTTATTTTTGAGTTACTGGCCCATTATCTCGACCCCAAGGACTCCCTGGCCCATCCCCATTGTGTTTTGTCGGGCAATGACCTGGTCCAGCGGCTAAATCTGCGGCCGAGTCCTTTAATTGGGCAATTACTGACCGAAATTCAAGTAGCTCAGATTGAAGGTCAAGTCACTAGCCTAGAGGGTGCTCTGGGCTACGCCCAAGCCTTAATCAGTCAAACAGAACATCGAGAGTAATCAAACCATGGCGATTGCCTTTTTTGCCCAAACCAGCGGCCATTGGGGCAATCCAACCCTAATTTTTTTGCATGGCTTTCTTGGCGATCGCCGCGATTTTACCCCCGTTATTCAATATTTAAAAACTCATTTTTATTGTATTGCGGTGGATTTACCCGGCCACGGTCAAACTCAAGTCTTGGGAGGCGAGGATGATTATCGACTCGAAAATACCGCTCAAGCCTTAATCGAGTGGTTACCCCAGCTTGCGCCTCCCCCCTGGCATCTCTGGGGTTACTCGATGGGGGGACGTTTAGCCCTCTATCTAGCGCTGACCTTTCCTGGGTATTTCAGAAAAATCATCCTAGAATCCGCCTCCCCTGGGCTTAAATCTCTGCAAGAAAGAGAAGATCGTATCCAACGAGACCACGATTGGATTGAGCAATTGCAAACCCAGCCCCTTGCTCTTTTTTTGCAGACATGGTACGAACAAGAGATATTTGCCTCTTTTCAGTCCCATCCCGACCGGCTCACCATCCTGGCGCGACGGTTAGAAAATTCTTCCCAAGGATTAATTAATTCTCTACGTTATTTGGGAACCGGCGAACACCCCCCATTGTGGGAACAACTATCCTCATCCCCATTACCCACATTACTTTTAACTGGCGATCAAGACCGTAAATTTTGTCAAATAAATCAAGAAATGGCGAATTTGATGCCCCTCTCTACTTTTTATCCGGTTGCCAATAGCGGGCACAATCTCCACCTCGAAATTGCCCATGGAGTTGCCCCGATAGTCCAGGACTTTCTGTCGTTTTCCCCAAAAAGCTCTCTTGCTCAACCTTGCCCCCATTGATCGAGACTCGCTTTTCGTCCTGTGTCCAGGGGAGGTTAGACCCGTATCTTGGCTTTTTCCATGCTATTCAAGCTGTTAGGGAGTCGGCAAGTGCTTCAAAACGCTGATATTTTTCTACAATGGGACTTGAGAAGGAAGTCTTTGATTAACTGGACAGTGGGAAGTTCTCGGTGGACTAGCGGGATGAAGAGAAGGAAAACGGACATGCCGTGACCGAAGCGGCCCAAGATGTCCGAAACTGGCTGATATAAATCACTTCAGCCAGGACTATTATGGAGCTCTACCA
>JBGSZT010000096.1:0-11841 GCA_041750255.1 Synechocystis sp. | reverse complement strand
AGCAATTCTCAGTATGGAAATTTAAGCTAATTTGAGCCAACCTTATTGAGAATTACTGCAATAACGATCCTTGAAAAGCTTATTCCTCCGTTGGGAACAGTCCTCAAAAATTAGGCTTGAAGTCAAAATGAGAATTGCTGTAGGATTCACCTTAGTTATGACTATTTCTGATTCTCTCCGTTGGGAGCAACGTTATCTAGAAAATAATACTCAGTGGGATTTAGGACAACCGGCGCCTCCATTTGTCAGCCTATTAGCCTCAGCAGAACGCCCTTCCCCTGGCAAAATTGCGGTATTAGGGTGTGGTCGGGGTCATGATGCCCTACTTTTTGCTCAATCTGGTTTCGAGGTCATCGCCTTTGATTTTGCCCCTAGTGCGATCGCCACGGGTCAAGCTCTAAAAGGAGCCCATGGGCTATCGGCCCAATTTTTACTGAGGAATATTTTTGAGTTAAGACAAGAATTTTCGGGATATTTTGATTATGTGCTAGAACACACGTGTTTTTGCGCCATTGAGCCAGACCAGCGCCAAAATTATGTCCGAGTAGTTGATTCTATCCTTAAACCTGGGGGAGAATTTCTGGGGTTATTTTGGAACCATGCTCGTTCGGGTGGGCCCCCCTTTGGCAGTCCTATGGATGATATTAAAACCCTATTCTCACCTTTTTTTGATACCACAAATATCAAAACAGTTGAAAATTCCATTGCCTCACGGGTAGGGGAAGAATCCCTCGCCAGATTTTTGCATTATGGCACAAGATTTTTGGTTTAAAATCAAGACCCAAAGCAATCAATGTAGGTTGATTTTATAGTCAATTCAAAACTATAATTGATTGAGTAAGATTAACATTTACATTATTTTTCTTGTTAAGATCTATTAGGCTTACTTTTAAAAATAAATCGTTAATTAGACTAAACTTTATGGTAATTGAAACCCAGCTCAAAACTATTCCTTCCCCCTGCTTTGTCATGGAGGAAGCGAAACTCGCCCGTAATTTAGCAATTTTTGAGCGCGTGCAGAAAGAAGCTCCCGTGGAGGTGATGTTGGCCCTGAAGGGGTTTGCACTTTTCCCCAGTTTTCCATTAATTCGTCCGTATTTGGCCGGTGCCTCAGCCAGTTCCCTCTGGGAAGCTCGACTCGCGGCGGAGGAATTTGGCAAGGAAGTTCACGTCTATGCCCCCACCTACCGAGACCAGGATTTTCATCAGATTATTCCCCTCGCAACCCATATCACCTTCAATTCCTTGAGTCAGTGGCAGAGATTTTCGCCCCTGCTGGAAGGATCTCTGGCCAAGGGCGGATTGCGAATTAATCCTGAATATTCCCCTGTGCAGACAGGTCTCTATAATCCCTGCGTTCCTGGCTCTCGCTTGGGGGTTACAGCGGGGCAAATCGGGGAGGAGCTACCCTCCGGAGTTAGCGGCTTTCTTTCCCATAATCTTTGCGAAAGTGATTCCTACGCCCTCGAAAAAACCTTGACTCAGATTGAAGCATTATTTGATCCTTGGCTGGCGCAGATTCATTGGTTGAACCTGGGGGGAGGGCACCTGATGACGCGCCAAGATTACAACCTAGATCATGCCATTCAAGTATTGCGGGCGTTTCACGCTCGTCATCCCCACCTACGCTTAATTTTAGAGCCTGGATCGGCGATCGCCTGGGAAACGGGATTTTTGCTGAGTACTGTTGAAGACCTGATCCCCACTCCGGAGTTTACCCACGCTATGCTGGATGTCTCCTTTACAGCCCATATGCCCGACTGCCTAGAAATGCCCTATCGACCCATGATTCGGGGTTCCCATCAGCCAGAAACCGGTGAGCCTCACTATCGCATGGGCGGGTCGAGCTGTCTGGCGGGGGATTTTTTGGGCGATTATGCCTTTGATCACCCCCTTACAACTGGCGATCGCCTGATTTTTGAAGACATGATGCACTATACCTTAGTCAAAACCACCATGTTTAATGGCGTTCCCCACCCTGCCATTGGGCTGTTGCGAGCTGATGGTACCTTTACGCTTTGGCGAGAATTTGATTACTCAGACTATCGTCGGCGCATGGGTTAAATTCAAAGTGAAGATATGTAACAAAAAAATAATTCGCTTGGTTTTACCGGGGGATAATGTTATCTTAATCTCAGGTACAAGGAAGGCATGATAAAGCGCCGACCCAACCCCAGAGTTTAGAGCCTGTACCGAGTCCGCTCAACTCTCCGTAGTATTTTTCTTCTCCGCATCACCTTAACACGATGGTTCCGTTTTCACCCTTTCTCGTAGTGGGTGAGGTTGATGATGAACGCAGACCATACCAATACTTGAGTTGACCCAGTGGTGCTCTCCCTAAGGTCATTGAAAAAACTACGTAATCTGTAAAACGTTATTAGTTTTTTTTCTCACACCCTATTAAATTTTTTGGAATTTAAATCGTTTGCCTATTATTTGACTCGCCTCCCTAGGCGGGTTCCCTGCGTTTAAGGCTCATTTTCCAACTCCGTATTAATCATCTGCGCCTTAAGGCGTTGGGGCTCTCCCTGGGCCACCACCTTTCCTTCTTGCAATAAAAAAGCACCATCGCAGTAGTCCAACTCTTCTAGGCGATGGGTCACCCAAAGAGCGGTCATTCCTCGATGTTTGACCAGGCGTTGTACCTGTCGGGCAAGTTCCTGCTGGCTTTCGGCATCTAGTAGGGCCGTGGGTTCATCCAGCAACAACACGTCACAATGACGGGCGATCGCCCCAGCAATGGCGATCCGTTGTTTTTGCCCCCCACTCAGGGCATAGATAGGACGACGTTCTAGGTCAGCCAAATTCACTGCCTGGAGGGCGTCCGCTACTCTGGCTTTGACCTGGGGAAAGGAGAGCTTTTCTGAAACTAGGCCAAAGGCAACATCCGCCCCGACGGTGGGCATGACCAATTGATGGTCAGGGTTCTGAAAAACAAAACCCACGGGTTTTTGCAGGTGGAGTTCACCGGAAGTCGGGGTGAGCAGTCCCGCCAACAAGCGCAGTAGGGTAGATTTTCCGCTCCCATTCGTTCCCAGAAGCATCCAAAATTCTCCCCTGGGCACAGCGAGGGAACAGTGTTGCAGAATCGGGCGTTCCGGTGTCCAGGCAAAGCAGAGATCCTGGGCAATAATGGCAGAGGTTTCCAAGGTAATTTGGTCAAGGACAATTTTTTTATCATAGGGCGATCGGGTATGATTAGCTATTGACCAGATTTGAATTGTGAACCTAGGAGCTGTCCCATCGTGTTAGACGAACAAGCCAAAAAAAACCTACTCCGCAAAATTCCCCACGGTTTGTTTATCTGCGGAGTCAAAGATGGCGAGGAATTAAATGGATTTACCGCCAGTTGGGTCATGCAGGCCTCCTTTGATCCCCCCCTGGTGGTTAACTGTGTACGGGCTGATTCTGGCTCCCACGAAATGATCAAAAAAAGTCAGGTTTTTGCCTTAAGTTTTCTAGACGACACTCAAAAGGAAATTGCTGCCCAATTTTTTAAGCCCAAGCGTCGGGTCGGCGATAAATTTGAAGAGATTGAATCCTATGAAGCCCCCGAAACCGGTTGTCCTGTTTTGAAAGATTGTCTTGGCTATGTGGAATGTCGAGTTGTGGGCCAGGTTGAGCGTGGTGATCATACGGTTTATGTAGGAGAAGTCATTGGTGCGACGCTCCACCGTGAAGGCAATCCTTTGTTATTAGAAAGTACGGGTTGGCAGTACGGTGGCTAATTTCTCTAGATTTTCTCTAATTTTCAACTAATTTAGTTTTCATCTCTTCTCCTATGTCTGACTCTCCAGTCGATCTGACCCTGCTCGCCGAGCAGTTATCCCAAGACTCAGAAAAAATTCAGCTTCAAGCCATTACCCAACTCGAAGCCTTCGGAGAAGAGGGCTATTCTCTACTTCAAACCTTTTTACGAACTCAGTATTCAGACACCCCCAAACTGGCGATCGCCAAGGCCTATCAAGTCCTCTACGGGGTGGAAAGTGACAAAATTCAAGATTTTCTTAGAACCCAATTTCCCCTAGGAATTTTTCCGCTCAAATCGGCTCGGAATATTGATTATCGTTCTTTGCAGTTAGCCTTGGCACGACAAGAGTTTGAATTAGCAGATAACTTAACCCGAGAAAAACTATGTGAATTGGCAGGAGAAGGAGCAGTTTTACGCAAATGGCTCTATTTCACCGAAGTCGAACAATTTCCGAGCCTAGATTTGCATACCGTCAACGCCCTCTGGTGGCTGCATTCCGGCGGTAGATTTGGCTTTTCGGTACAACGAAAACTTTGGTTGGCTCTAGGTAAGGATTTTGTCAAACTTTGGCCAAAAATCGGTTGGAAAAATGAAACCTCTTGGACGAAATATCCCCTTGGCTTTACCTGGGACATGTCGGCTCCGACGGGACATTTACCGTTGCTTAATCAACTACGGGGAGTCCGGGTTGCCGCTTCGCTCTATGCCCATCCGGTTTGGAGAGAGTACTTTTGGTAATTTTTCCGTCACCTAAGGACAAAAAAAGAAACCCAAACCCCTAATTTCTTAGCAAGGTCGGGGTTTCTTTGACGTTGTCTGAAATTGAGAACGACTATTCTGCCGTGACTGGGGCCACTGGATACACACTGACTTTACGACGACTACGGGTTTTGTATTCAAACTTAACCACACCGTCGATCAATGAAAACAAGGTGTCATCACTACCACGACCAACATTTTCACCGGGGTGAACCTGGGTTCCGCGTTGGCGAATAATGATTGACCCCGCCGTTACGGCTTGTCCACCGAAGCGTTTGACACCAAGACGTTGGGCATTTGAATCACGCCCGTTTCTTGTACTACCTGTACCTTTCTTATGAGCCATGGTATTGGGTAACTCCTACCTAATTAACGTTTGTTTCTTTACCGTGCGTTCTTTTTATCTAGAATAGCGAGGATTGCGCGCTCCCGGCTTACTCTTCTTCATCTGAGAAGGACAATTCAGGGCTGGCTAGCACCGGGGCTTTCAACTCTTCTTCGGATACAGCGGCGATCGCCGCACCATCGAGACTAATGGACTTAATTAATAGACGGGTCAATTCTTGACGGTGACCGCGTTTTTTACGGGTTTTCTTTTTGGGTCGCATTTTATAGACAATCACCTTGCGTCCACGACGATGGAAAAGAATCTCTCCTTCCACTGTGGCTCCGGCCACAAAGGGCTGACCAATGGTGACGGTGTCATCGTGACTGACCAAAAGGACTCGGTCAATGACGTAGGCATCTTCTGGTGCTCCGTCTAAGCGATTGAGGTCGTAGAAGCGGCCGGGTTCAACCCGTAACTGGGTTCCCCCAGCTTCAATAATGGCGTAACTCATAGTGTTTCTTGGATGGGACGTTGCCGTACAGGTATCCCTAGGGGATTTGCTTAAATGCAGTCTGAACCTGATCCGAGCAGGGAATTAGACACGCAATCTCTAATTATCTAGCCTGAATCACCGACTTGTCAAGCTGTGCAAAAAGTCGGAAATCCCTGGGCAAAATGGGCTAGAGTTTAGAAGAGAAATTGATGACTCTTGCCTAGATGGGGGAATTAGGTTTATGAATGCTTTGCTCGCGATGTTGATTTCGGATACTGGCCTTCTGGCATTGCTGTATTTGGTACTCAGCGGGGTCTATCTCCTCGTTTTACCGCTCCTCGTCTATTTTTATCTCAAAAGCCGTTGGTATGTTGTTAGTTCTATTGAAAGAACATTTATGTATTTTCTGGTCTTTTTCTTCTTTCCGGGGATGTTACTCCTCAGCCCGTTTTTGAATTTTCGGGCCCAACGACGAGCCGTCTAAACCTCTTGTTTTTATTCCCAATAGATCACTATGCGACGTATTGATGCCCTTGCCATCGCCTTTGGCTTTTTTCTGGCCGGTGGCCTCGTTTATTTGGTTTTGTTACAAGTCGGGATTGATGGCCCACAGGCCGGTATTTGGACTCAGGCGGTGTTGGTAGGGGGGCTGATCCTTTGGTTGATGTCCTATATTTTTCGGGTGTTGACCCATGACATGACCTACCACCAACAGATTAAGGATTATGAAGAAGCCATGATCCAAACACGCTGGGAACGCATGACTCCCGAAGAACGCCTTGCCCTACAGGCGGAAGTAGAAGAGGAGCGGCAACGGGCGGGCACGACCCCAGAAACGAAGGCATAACCCTTAAGTTTCTCCATTGTTTAAGTATTTTGTTTTAGTTCGGCGTAGTCACTATGCAATCCATTTATTTGCCTCATCTACTCAAGATGCCCCAGTCGAGCCAGACCCTCTATCTAGATGGCATGGTGACTGGGTTAGAGACGCTAACTCCGGTGCGAGGTGAAATAAGAGTTCGTCACGGGGGGACTTTTTTGGAAGTCACTGCCACCGCAGAAACCATTGTCACCCTACTCTGTGACCGCTGTGCCCAGACCTATAATCATCGCTTAGCGGTGGACGCTTCGGAGCTAATCTGGCTTAATAAGCAAGAGGAAAACCCCAAATACCCCAGCGAGCGAGAATTAACCTGGGAAGATTTGTCGGAAATGCTTCCCCCTGACGGCCATTTTGATAGCGAAGGCTGGCTCTACGAACAACTAATGCTAGCCCATCCCCTGCGCCGGCTCTGTGGCAAAAATTGTCAGCCACCGGCGGTGGAAGAAGCGGAGGCTCAGGCCCTGCGGGATCAACGCTGGTCCGCCCTAGAGATTTTGAAACAACAATTGTCGTCTCAAAGCTGAATTCAGCAGGAAATTTCTCCATGGATAAGGATACCAAGTTTGCCCTGCTGGTGATGGGAATCCCTCTACTCGGGGTTGGCTATTGCGGTTTGATTTTGGGGGTGATGCTGACGGTGCCGGAGGCAAAGATTCACCCGATTATTACGGCAACAATTTTTGTGCTAGCCCCCTCTCTGATTTCTGGCTCGGCCTGGCTGTGGTCATCGTTCAAGGCGAAAAATAAGTCGAATTTAGGGCTGTAGTCGCTTTTTCCGCCGGCTTCGGTAACTTTCAAATAAAGATCAAACGCCAGCGTGGCCGAGGGCAATGCCCGTCATCAACATACCAATCACCAAAAAGGGTTGGGCGCTGGCTTGGTACTTGACATCATTCTCAAGGGGATTTCGCAGGAAATACATATCCTGGAAGGTGATTTGAGGAATAATCAGGAGTAGAACGATGGTGGCATAGAGATTTTGCTGGATATAAATTAAATAACCGGCAATTCCCGCTTGAAAAACATCGATCATTACGACACAAATCCACGCCGCTGTGGTGATGCCAAACATGACCGGCAGAGATTGCAATCCCAACTGGCGATCGCCATCCACACTTTTGAAATCATTAACCACCGCAATGCCCAATCCCGCCAAACTATAGATTAAGGTCAAGATCATAATCGTGGGGTTAAGGGTACCAAATAGAGCATGGCCCGCCCACCAAGGTAGAGCGATATAGCTTGCCCCCAGGGCGTAATTACCCAACCAGCCGTTTTGCTTGAGCTTGAGAGGAGGTGCCGAGTAAATATAGGCGACCAAGGCGCCCCCTAACGTGAGAACAGTCATCACCGGAAACTCGTGGCCCGCCCAAAGATCTAATCCGTAGGCAACGCCAATGCCGGCCAATAACAGCACAATGATTTGAGTAACGACCTGGGGAATCGAAATCGCGCCGGAGGGAATGGGACGATAGGGTTCATTAATGGCGTCGATCTCGCGGTCATAGAAATCGTTAAGACTTTGGGTATACCCCGTCATCAGCGGCCCTGACAATAGCATACAGGTGAGAACCTTTAAGACACTTTCCGCGCTCCAGCCATAGCCCCCGGAGGAGGCCGCCCCACAGACTACCCCCCAAATCAGTGGAATCCAGGTAATCGGCTTCATCAGTTGCAGGCGAATCTTCCAAACTGACGTTTCTCCCGAGGCCGCGCCCTTCATGCCTAATAGTTGTCGAGTTTTGCCTTGGTTATCGCTGGAATTAGTCATATAGGTTGCGTTAAAAAATTAAATTCCCAATGGACGGATCGTTAGGATGGATAGGAGTCGATTAGGATTCGTGCCATTTAAACTATGTGGCGACGATAAAATACATACACCATAGTATCTCGATTTGCAAAAAGTACTTTATAGATATTGGGATGTTTCCTTTGACCCCTGACCCCTTTCGTCTCCAGGCACCCTTTAGCCCCACGGGAGATCAACCCACGGCGATCGCCAGTTTAGTGGAATCCCTAGAAGCCGGGCATCGCTTTCAAACCCTATTAGGGGCAACCGGCACCGGCAAAACCTTCTCCGTGGCGGCGGTGATCGAAAAACTCGGTCGTCCGACCCTGGTGCTAGCCCACAACAAAACCCTGGCGGCTCAACTTTGTAATGAATTGCGGCAATTTTTTCCCCACAATGCCGTGGAGTATTTCATCAGTTATTACGACTACTACCAACCCGAAGCCTATATTCCTGTTACGGATACTTACATCGAAAAAACCGCCTCGATCAATGAAGAAATTGATATGTTGCGCCACTCCGCTACCCGTTCCTTATTTGAACGACGAGATGTGATCGTAGTCGCTTCGATCAGTTGTATTTATGGATTGGGGATGCCGACGGAATACCTGAAAGCGGCGGTGCCCCTAGTACTGGGCAAAGAACTTGACCCCCGACGACTAATCCGAGACCTGGTCACTGTCCAGTACAGTCGCAATGATATTGATTTGCAACGAGGACGATTCCGGCTCAAGGGCGATGTGTTGGAAATTGTCCCTGCCTATGAAGACCGGGTGGTGCGGGTAGAATTTTTTGGGGATGAAATTGAAGCCATCCGTTACCTAGACCCCGTGACCGGCGAAATTCTACAAAGTTTAAATTATTTGAATATTTATCCGGCCCGCCACTTTGTCACCCCCGAAGAGGAAGTCGAACGAGCCTGTGCCCAAATCCAGGCCGAATTGGAAGAACAAGTGGCAACGCTGGAAAAGAATAATCAACTCCTCGAAGCCCAGCGTCTGAGCCAGCGCACGCGCTATGACCTAGAAATGTTGCGGGAAGTGGGCTACTGTAACGGAGTGGAAAACTACTCTCGCCACTTGGCGGGACGCAATGCCGGCGATCCACCGGAATGTTTAGTGGATTATTTCCCCGATGATTGGTTACTGGTGATTGATGAATCCCACGTCACCATTCCCCAGTTACGAGGAATGTACAATGGCGACCAGGCTCGCAAAAAGGTTTTGATTGACCACGGCTTCCGGCTCCCCAGTGCCGCTGATAACCGTCCCTTGAAGTCCGAGGAATTTTGGCAAAAGGTTAAGCAATGTATTTTTGTCTCAGCCACCCCAGGAGATTGGGAGCTAGAACAGTCCGAAGACCGCATTGCCCAACAAATTATTCGCCCCACGGGAGTCCTAGACCCGGAGATTTTTGTGCGTCCTACCCAGGGGCAAGTGGATGACCTCTATGGTGAAATCCAAGAGCGGGTCAAGCGCCAAGAACGGGTCTTGATTACGACCCTAACGAAGCGGATGGCGGAGGATTTAACCGATTTTTTCAATGAACGAGGGGTTCGGGTTCAGTACCTCCATTCAGAAATCCAATCCATTCAGCGCATTGAAATTTTGCAATCCTTGAAAAATGGAGAATTTGACGTTTTAATTGGTGTCAATCTTTTGCGGGAAGGGCTGGATTTACCGGAAGTCTCTTTGGTTGCCATTCTCGATGCCGATAAAGAGGGTTTTTTGCGCTCTGAACGCTCTTTAATTCAGACCATCGGCCGGGCCGCTCGTCATATTCGGGGGCAAGCCATTCTCTACGGCGATCGCCTGACGGACAGTATGCTCAAGGCGATGGAAGAAACCGAACGCCGTCGCCGTCTCCAAGCTGATCACAATACGAAACACGGCATTACGCCCCAATCCATCCAAAGCCGCGCCAGCAACTCAATTTTGAGCTTTCTAGATATTTCTCGTCGCCTTAACTCCCAACAACTAGAAACCGTGTGCGAGCAAGCGGACGACTTGCCCCTCGACCAGCTCCCGACCTTGATCAAGCAACTGGAAGAGGCGATGCAGACCGCGGCCAAAGCATTGGAATTTGAAGCCGCCGCTCGTTACCGAGACCAAATTCAACACCTGCGCGATCGCCTATTAGGTCATCAAACCAAAACGAGTTAGATTACTTTTTCCAAGTATTATTACTCATTAGCTACCGGGTTTTCAAAAATGTAATCTAGGCGACAGCGCCTAAAATAACACAACAATACGGTTGACACACTCGCTTTTTTGTGATTTTTCAAGATCTTATGACGTTCCTACCAACAATAAAATGGCATTTTTAGGGTAAATCCAAACCAAGATCCTTCAAGCTCTAACACAATCCCAGCCAGGGCATCTATTGATTATTATCAATGGTAACGATACTTCCGCAAATATACGGATTGAATTGGGGGCAAATAATACGTTACGATTATCGCACCAAGGAAATGTAAATTTTTGTTTAAGCATATTGACCAGGATGCACATCGGTGATAAGCACTAGCCCTTCGCAAAACTCCCCTAACATTTTTGCCAATGTTCCCCCGCTTTTCTTCCCCAGACTCTACTGTAATTTCTCCCTTAGCCTCGATTGCGGATCGCAAAACTGGCTCCTTTTCGTTGCCAGTGCTAGAAGACCGTCTTCCTTCCCGTCATTGGCTGGAGCTATTTTATCTAACCCTTGTCGGTTACCTGAAAGCATTCGTGCTGGAACAAGTGGTATCTCGCTTGTTTACGGTGGCCCGACGGCTAGAAAGAAGGCTGGGAATGAGCGTCGGCATGGCTGAGACGGGAACCGAAACCGAGGTAGCACCAGCGGGAATGGCTCCCCATAACTTCATCAAGGAGTTGCACCGAGCTCTGGAGCGGGGGGAATTTTGTTTAGATTATCAGCCCCAGGTGGATGTGGAGACGGGGAAATTTTGGGGAGTTGAGTCCTTAGTCCGTTGGCATCATCCCCGCTTAGGACGCATTTCTCCTGCGGATTTTATTCCCATTGCCGAAGAGACGGGGTTTATTGTCCCCCTCGGCTATTGGATTCTCGAAGATGCCTGTCGTCAGTACCACATCTGGAAATCCCAGGGAGTCCCGGATTTCAAACTTTCGGTCAACTTATCTATCCGTCAACTTAAAGAAACGAACTTGGTAGCACAAGTCTAGGCAATTTTAGCCGAAACCAAGATGAATCCAGCCTTTTTGGAGTTGGAAATTACCGAAAGCTTTATGGCAACCGATGTGGATTCGGCGATCACCACCCTGGAGCAACTCAAACAACTCGGGCTGAAAATGGCGATCGATGATTTTGGTACAGGCTACTCCTCACTATCGTCCCTCAAGAACCTGCCCATTCAAACTCTGAAAATCGACAAATCTTTTTTAGATGACCTGGTTATGACCAGCAAAAACTGGGTGATCTTGCAGAGTATCATCGACCTGGGTCATCGTTTGCAGTTAAAGATCATTGCGGAGGGCGTTGAAAGTCCAGAACAGTTGAGTATTCTTAAAATCATGAATTGTGATTATGTCCAAGGCTACTTTATTAGCCGACCCCTCAATCTAGAAGGAATCAATCACTATCTTAATCGCATTATCACGGGGGAAAAATGCTCCCGCAAATCATCACAAGATGTACTGAATCAAGCCTTGGTATAGCCTGACCCCGTTCAGCATTTTTTGTAACTGGACAGTGGGAAGTTCTCGGTGGACTAGCGGGATGAAGAGAAGGAAAACGGACATGCCGTGACCGAAGCGGCCCAAGATGTCCGAAACTGGCTGATATAAATCACTTCAGCCAGGACTATTATGGAGCTCTACCA
>JBGSZT010000095.1:0-15426 GCA_041750255.1 Synechocystis sp. | reverse complement strand
AGCAATTCTCAGTATGGAAATTTAAGCTAATTTGAGCCAACCTTATTGAGAATTACTGCAATAACGATCCTTGAAAAGCTTATTCCTCCGTTGGGAACAGTCCTCAAAAATTAGGCTTGAAGTCAAAATGAGAATTGCTGTGCTGGCATACACATCAAAGACAAAGCCGATAAATATGCTTACCGCCAAGGCTTATTTGTGATGGCCCAATCCGGCGAAACCATCACCGTGCTCAACGGCGACTCTTTTCAGCCCAAAAAGACTCCTTTTAGCCCAAAAATTGGTAAATACTGCCATAAGTCTGAAGACCTGCTACCTGTCCTCTGCCAACCATCTTTCTGCTGCCGCCAAAGACTCAAAATCCAACAACGCTTCCCCTTGACTAGGAGGTAGGCCAGAAATCTGGATTTAGGATCTCTGAGATAGTGAAAGGACAACTTTCCGGAAACTGATCGTCGGGTAAGTCCGTTTCGGCGATCGCCAGATCCCTCGCCTCCTGCCAACTTTCTGCCATGGCTTCCCCCAAGTGGGACTTTAGTCCCGGATTTCGTCTGAGTAATTTGGCTAGGGATGTCCTCTGAACGCGGATAGTTGCCCGCCAGCTATTGGTTTGTTTCCAATGCTGAACCTGCCATTTCAAAAGATGGGCGACCAAAACCATCAAGCGAGACTCGAGTTGGTCATAGTGGCGATTGCCCAAATCCTGAATCTCCTCTACCAAGTGCTCTAGGTCTAATTGTTCAAAATGTCTCTGGGATAAAAACTCTGCTTGTTGCTGAGTCCAGGTGAAAAAATCTTGCTTGTAGAGAGTGTTATTCATTATTCATTACCTCCCAGCCACTGTTCCACTTCCGACAATTGCCGAAAATCCAACAATGCCTCCCCCAAACTCTCCAACTGAATCGTCCCCAACTGACTAATTTGCTGGGTCATCATTGTTGGTAACGTCCCAAACCACCGGGTTAAAAGACGTAACACCAACATCGCCTCTCCTCGTTGTTCTCCCTGCTGAAGTCCTAGTTGTAAACCTCGTTGTAGTCCTTGCTGTTCTCCTTTCTGCATTGATTCAGCCACGATACTTTGGTAAACGACAGATTCCTGCATCAGTTCCTCCTTTAGGTATAAGTTAATCAAGGTTTTATCAAAATTAATCCCAGCCAATAACTGGGCGCAAGCCGCCACATTACTGCGTTCAGCCCTGTCCTCAATTATATCCACCTGCTTCGCTACCTTAGCCAGTAAAGCTTCCGATTCCGAAGTTTTCACCAATATCCGCCAACGGTAACAAAAACGGCTCCTTCAGCAACAACGAAGCCTCTACCTCCCACAACCGAATCACCCGATAACGGTAAAACGTTTCTCCCCACCGAAAACAATCCTCAAACACCAACGGCTACTGGGTCGGTTTCAGGTAAATCACCACCTGCTCAATCCCACACTCATATTGACGATGAAGCCTTACCCAATAGTCCAATATCCGCAGGGGCATCGCTGGTTTTGATTTCGCCTCTGTCTGAAACTCTAAATGCAGAATGCTTCGCCGACCTTGCAGAAAAAACACCGTATCTGCCCGAATTGGTTCCAGTTTCAACTCCGCATTCAATAGCTCCCAGGAATTATCCTCGGAGTCCGGCATCAGCCAATCCACAAACGCCTGCGGATTCGCCTCCACCATAAATTTCAGCACATTGTCGTAACTCATTCTGAAATCTGATTATCAATCCAACGTTTATTGCCGCTAAATTTAGACTGCTTTCCCTTACATATTACCTGAGTCCGATGTTCTACTAACCCGACCTCTACGCTTTTTCGATTCCAACCAAAGATGCTTTCCGCTCGTCTTGCTTTCCCTTCACAGTACTTACTCCTCTTCCATGAATCTCGGAAAGAAACTTTTTCAGTACTACACAAAAAATCTGTCCATGAAGGTCTTTCAAGGTTTTCAATACTCGACAACTATGAGCGGTAATATTTTATCAAGTACATTACCTAAAACCCTTTTCGCTAAAGGCTTTCGACAATTTTCAAAAAATCGACTTACCCAGTCTGACGCAAGAGGGCTAACGAGAGCGTTGCTTACGGGGACGTTCCGGTCGAGGAGGCGTGCTATTACTAGTGTTGCTGGTACTACCGAGGGGGGGATTCACCGGAGCCGTTGTATAGTCAGGAGAATTTTCGTAGAGAATCTGGCGACAACTGCCCACCGAGCGGAGCATTTCAGCGATATGATTTTCCAAACGAGTGAGCACATCATCGGCATACTTATCCGCATCCCGTTGTAGTTCTTGACATTCCCGCACCGTCTGTTGGCGGTATTGTTGTACTTCTTGGGTCGTTACCTGACGAATCTGGTCTAATTCTCCGAGGGTTTGGCGCTGGAGAGTGTCACATTCTTGAGTAGTCTGGCGTTGGAGTGCCTCACACTCCTGCTGAGTGTGTAGCTGGAGCGCTTCACATTCTTGTTGAACCTGATGACGAATTGTCTGGGACTCCTGTTGAGCCTGTTGAATAATTCCTGTTTCATCGAGGATACGAGCCGCGTCCTGCTGGGCCGT
Organism: Synechocystis sp.; assembly: GCA_041750255.1. Taxonomy (GTDB): domain Bacteria; phylum Cyanobacteriota; class Cyanobacteriia; order Cyanobacteriales; family Microcystaceae; genus Synechocystis. The sequence continues at coordinate 12,871 of JBGSZT010000095.1, read as the reverse complement.
CTGGATAATACGCTGGGCATACTCCTCGGCTTGAGTCATAATCCGCTCTTCTTGGTCAATAATTGCTAGAGCTTTTTGGATAGACTCAGGAATACTATCGGCGATGAGATCGATCTGGTCTAAAATCTTATCCTCATCAATCACACTCCACGCCGTCAGGGGAATCTGAAAGCTATCGTAGATGAGTTCCTGAAGCTGGGCTAATTGTTGTTGAATATCAAAGTCAACCACGCGACGGCGAACAGTCACATTGGTTTCGGTGGGCTCAGAAGTAGGACTCTCTCGACGTGCCATAGCAAATAATAGGAAAAGCGGATAATTGGGCGATCAACTGTAATACAAACGAATGTCAATAGCGACGTTATCGGGAACCAGGTGGTCAACGTTGCCACCAAACTTAGCGATTTCTTTGACAATACTACTACTTAAAAAGCTATATTCCTTGGTCGTGGCCAAAAAAACTGTTTCGATACCACTCCATAGGGTTTGATTCGTATGGGCCATTTGCAACTCCTTTTCAAAATCCGACAATACCCGTAATCCCCGAAGCAAAACCGTTGCTTGGCGTAGCTTGGCATACTCTACGGTTAATCCCGTAAAGCTGTCCACTTCAACATTGGCTAAATGAGTCGTGGTTTTTTGAATTTGTTCAAGGCGTTTTTCCACCGAAAATAAAGGCTGTTTACTAGGATTAGAGAGTACGGCGACAATGATTTGATCAAACAAACGGCTCCCGCGCTCGATAATATCCAGATGACCGAGAGTAATGGGATCAAAACTGCCTGGGTAAATAGCAATCACAGTTTTTGGTCTGGAACGCGACCCTGGGTGATTGGTTCCGCCTTAATGGGAAGTTGATCACGCAACTCTACAATGCGAGAAACCGCAATTTTTTCACCCGTTTCAACCCCGGATACAATCTTATAGGATTGACCCTGAATGCCGCCAAGGGTAACGGGCTTTTGTCGCACGACCAGGTCATTATTTTTACCAGATTCGGCTACATAGACAAACCGTTGCGCCCCCACCGAGGTTACGGCAGTGGTGGGAACTAATAAGCCGGGTTGTTTATTCCAAATAATACGAACACGTACATACTGATTATTCCGTAGGGTGCCATCGTTATCGAATATAACCTTCGCTAAAATTGATTGATTGGCTTGGTCTGCGGTGGGAGAAACAAAACTAATTTTGCCCACGGTACCGGCGGTGCCATCGGGTTTGATCATTTCTACCTCGAGTCCTAGGCGTAGATCCGAGGCCCGTTCGATGGGGACGTTAATGTTCATCTCAAACTGACGGTTATTGGTGATTGTGGTGAAATTTTCACCGGTGCGGACAAAATCGCCGACCTTCGGAACAATTGTACCAACAGTTCCGTCAATGGGCGCAACCAAACGATTATAGATAAGTTCTTGGGAAGTCGCCCCCAATTGTCCCTGAGCTTGATCGATCGCCGCCCCCTGGGCCGAAACCGTAGCCCGGGCCGATGCCACTCGTTGCTCTGCGGCCTTGACATTATCCTGGGATTGCTTGAGGGCAGACTGGGCAGCCTTAACGCTCGCTAGAGTGGCATTAACCGTGGCCTTTGCCGCCTGGACAGTTTTGCTGGCCGCTTCGGTGGATGCCTCCGAATCCCTTAGATCCGTTGTTTTATTATCGAGATCCTGCTGGGGCTGTACTCCTGTTTCCACCAAAAATTTAGACCGTTTAAAATTAATCTGTGCCAGGTTCTGGGTTGTCTTTGCCCGCTTGAGGTCAGCTTCGCGGGTTTTGAGGACTTCTTGGCTATTAATATAATTAGCCTGTTGAGTGGCGACATTAGCCTGCTGGCTGGCCACAAAAGCCCGGGCGGCATCTCGTTCTGCCTCTGAAGTTCTGAGATTAGCTTCTGCCGCAGACAAATTTGCCCGCTGGATATTAACATTTCCTTCGGCGGCATTGACCTGTTCTTGCTGTTGTGTCGGCTCCAACAAAAGAATAGGGTCGCCCTCCCTCACATCCTGACCAAACTTGGCAAAAATCTTAAGAATGCGACCATTGATTTTTGGAGCTAACTGCACGAATTCGCTAGCAATTAGAGTGCCAACAAATTCATTACTATCAATGACCGTGGACGATTCCAACGTCTGAAGTTGAACCGAGAGAGGCGGGGGGGCTGTCGCCTTGGGCGCATCATTGCCACAGGCAGTAGCCAAAGATGAAGTCGCAATTAGACCGAGAACAAAACGGGATAGAAAAGAATTAGCCATGGGAATTGACGAAGGAGCGCCCAGAAAGAATTGCACGTCTCAGTTAAGCCCATGCTATTACAGACTGAAGCAAAACGGTCAAGCAGATGCACGACTTGTTTCAGCCATGGTCAAGCAAGGGAGAATCTAAGGTTGGGTGGGTTGATAGGCAGGGAAAAGATCTCGGGGAAAATCTTCGGCGGCGAGACAAGTGTCCATGGCTTTGGTGGGGGTGTAGTCAAACACATCCCGACTCAGAGCAATCACACATTCTGAATGACGACCGGGCAGAAGACTCTGGCGGCAGGAATTAAGAGCTGAGAGCGAGAGACTCGTTTGATCCGTGTTTTTTTCATCTGCCTTCGGTTGAAAGCCGTTGAGGGTCGCACGCTGGATATCCACAACGCAATGCCCCAAATCCACTGGACGACGAACCTGGAAGCAGGATTGTAGGGCCACATTACCGCTTAACGTAGTTCCGCCTTTAATCATGGCGACACATCGAGACATCTCCTTGGGGATCAGAGCTTCAGCACATCCGGCGGCGGCGGCATCCGCAGTAACGTCATTGTTCGTAAGTTCTCTGACACAGACATCAAACTGGTTCCATTGCCCAGCACTGTGAGCCTGGGTTGGCCAAATGATTAGACCTAGGGCGAGACAACCCAGAGATAAGAAACGGAAAGGACGAGAGCGCAAAATAATAGGAGAAATCATAAAAATACAAATGGTATAAAAAAAGGACGAATGCAACCGGATTGTAAACACAGACGCTCAAAAGATCAAGAAATATCCCGACACCACCATATTTCCATAGTTTCGATTAAAACGAGCAATAGCGCCCTGCGATTGGCGTAATTCCCGCACTATCAAGCTTTTAACCGCCTCAAGCCAATTCCCCAAATTTTCTGAGAATTTCTCGGCTGAGCCGCTGTTTTTGAGTTTTTTTGCTAGTCAGCATCACTGACTAGCAAACCGTAATTCTACAGGAGCGTTGTGCTTAAAACAACAGCTTAGAAAAGCCGCTGTGTTAGAATCAGCACTACACAGGGCAAGCTGAGGTGATGGATTTAGGACATGTTTGAACGCTTCACAGAAAAAGCTATTAAGGTAATCATGCTCGCGCAAGAGGAAGCCCGTCGCCTCGGACATAACTTTGTCGGGACGGAGCAAATTCTCTTGGGCTTGATTGGTGAGGGAACAGGCGTCGCCGCCAAGGTTTTGAAGTCGATGGGAGTCAACCTTAAGGATGCTCGCATTGAAGTTGAAAAAATCATCGGGCGCGGCTCTGGTTTTGTGGCGGTAGAAATTCCGTTCACACCTCGGGCTAAACGAGTATTGGAGCTATCCCTTGAGGAAGCCCGCCAACTGGGACACAATTACATCGGCACCGAACACCTCTTGCTGGGGTTGATTCGAGAAGGAGAAGGCGTAGCCGCCCGCGTCCTCGAAAATCTTGGGGTTGACCTATCCAAGGTTCGTACCCAAGTGATCCGGATGCTAGGGGAAACCGCTGAAGTAGCTGCGGGGGGCGGATCATCGGGCCGCACCAAAACCCCGACCTTGGATGAATTTGGCTCTAATTTGACACAAATGGCGAGCGAAGGCAAGCTTGACCCAGTGGTGGGCCGTCAAAATGAAATCGAACGAGTTATCCAAATTCTGGGCCGTCGCACCAAAAATAATCCTGTTTTAATTGGTGAACCGGGGGTTGGTAAAACGGCGATCGCCGAGGGTTTGGCCCAGCGCATTGCCAACAGAGATATTCCTGATATCCTCGAAGACAAGCGGGTGGTGACCCTCGACATCGGTTTGCTGGTTGCCGGCACCAAGTACCGGGGGGAATTTGAGGAACGCCTCAAAAAAATCATGGACGAAATCCGCCAAGCCGGGAATGTGGTCTTGGTCATTGATGAAGTTCATACCCTGATTGGGGCTGGAGCCGCCGAAGGGGCGATCGATGCCGCCAATATCCTGAAACCGGCGCTGGCTCGTGGTGAGTTGCAATGTATTGGAGCCACCACCCTCGATGAGTATCGTAAACACATTGAACGGGATGCGGCCCTAGAGCGTCGTTTTCAACCTGTGATGGTGGGCGAACCCTCCGTAGATGAAACCATTGAAATTCTCTACGGTCTGCGGGAACGCTACGAACAGCACCACAAACTTAAAATTTTGGATGAAGCATTGGAAGCGGCGGCAAAACTTTCTGACCGCTACATCTCTGACCGCTTCCTTCCCGATAAGGCGATCGACCTCATCGACGAAGCCGGTTCCCGCGTTCGTTTGATCAACTCTCAACTGCCTCCGGCGGCCAAGGAGCTAGACAAAGAATTGCGTCAAATCCTCAAGCAGAAAGATGATGCCGTTCGGGCCCAGGACTTCGACAAAGCCGGAGAACTGCGTGACCGGGAAATGGATATCAAAAAACAAATTCGGGATATTGCCTCCGGCAAGAAAAACGAAGATGGTGGGGATGAGCCCCAGGTCAATTCCGAGGATATCGCCCACATTGTGGCGTCTTGGACTGGCGTGCCGGTCAACAAATTGACCGAATCCGAATCCGAAAAACTGATGCATATGGAGGACACCCTCCATCAGCGTCTCATCGGTCAAGAAGACGCGGTCAAGTCAGTATCCCGTGCCATTCGTCGGGCTCGGGTGGGTCTAAAAAATCCCAATCGTCCCATTGCGAGCTTTATTTTCTCCGGACCCACCGGGGTTGGTAAAACGGAGTTAACCAAGGCCTTAGCGGCCTATTTCTTTGGCTCAGAGGATGCCATGATCCGGCTTGATATGTCCGAGTACATGGAACGCCACACGGTCTCTAAACTGATCGGCTCGCCTCCGGGCTACGTCGGTTACAACGAAGGCGGACAATTGACCGAAGCCGTGCGTCGTCGTCCTTACACGGTGGTTCTTTTTGACGAAATCGAAAAGGCTCACCCCGATATTTTCAATATGCTTTTGCAAATTTTGGAAGATGGGCGCCTGACCGATGCTAAAGGGCGGACGGTGGATTTCAAAAATACCCTACTGATTATGACCTCCAATATTGGTTCTAAGGTCATCGAAAAAGGTGGGGGGGGGCTCGGCTTTGAGTTCTCCGATAATCAATCGGAAGCACAGTACAACCGCATTCGTTCCCTGGTGAATGAGGAACTCAAGCAGTACTTCCGACCGGAATTTCTCAACCGTCTGGACGAAATTATCGTCTTTCGCCAGCTGAATAAAGAGGAGGTCAAAGAAATCTCTGAAATCCTCCTGCGCGAAGTCTTTGCCCGTTTAGTAGAGAAAAATATTGCTCTGACTGTGACGGATAAATTCAAAGAACGCTTAGTAGAAGAGGGCTATAACCCCTCCTACGGTGCGCGCCCCCTGCGTCGAGCCATTATGCGCTTGCTAGAGGATGTCATGGCTGAAGAAATTCTATCAGGACGACTTAAAGAAGGCAGTTCAGCAGTGGTGGACATTGACGAAGACGGCAAAGTCGTAGTCCAGCCAGTCATGGACCGCGAGTTGATTGCCCCTGGAGTTGAATAGTTACTAATTCGTTTGGTGAATTAATCTTGTTATGGCCCCTTTCCCAGGGGCTTTTTCATCTTGGGACTTGAACCCGTTGCCGCTCAAAACTAGCTAGAATGAGAACGGTTTTTCCCCTAGCGTGCTATTGTGACAACTCCTTTAATCTCGACCGATACGGCTTCTTCGGTGGAACTGGCTCCCAACTATGCCATTCCTTTATATTTGATCCTGCTGGGTTTTGTTCTAACCCCGGTTCAAATTTGGGTCGGGGCGGCGATCGCCGTTTTTGGTTTATTTTTGATGCTACAGGCCAGGATTTTACGGTTACATTTCACTGATGTGGCCTTGGTGGTGACCCGTGCCGGGACAGAAATTCGCCGCTTTCCCTACAGTGATTGGCAAAATTGGCGTATTTTTTGGCAACCGGTTCCCATTTTGTTTTATTTTAAAGAGGTCAAGAGCATCCATTTTTTACCGATTATCTTTGACCCCAAAAGCCTAAGAACCTGCCTGGAAAAGCATTATCCTTTAGTTTCCTAGCGCTTTTTTAACCTGTACTTATCTCTCCTTGGAATGAACCCAGACACGCCCAATCCCCTTGATTTTTTAGTCGAATCTCCCCCGGAGGAGTCAACGGACGTCATCGCCGCCATGCCTGAGCCTGAATTGGCCCCTCAGCCCTCAGGATTAGATGTACTCCTATTGGCGTCTGGGGAGGTCAATGAGACTGACCTAACCGAGGAGTTGACGCAAGGGTTTGAGTCTTCGGCGGTGGTTCCTAGTCTAGAGAATGAGCCCCTAGAACAATTGAAGGCAAACCTCCTCCAGGAAATTAACGATTTATACACTCAAAAGAATGCCCTGCTCTCGGAGCAACTAGTTAGGCTCCAGATTGAAATCCGACGTTTGGTCAGCGAAGGGACCAAGGAATTGGAGCAACGCAAACAAATCCTAGAGAAGGACATAGAACGCCTTGAACGTCGCCAAGAAAGAGTGCAACAGGAAATGCGAACAACCTTTGCCGGAGCGTCCCAGGAACTAGCCATTCGAGTCCAAGGATTTAAAGAATACTTAGTCGGCAGTTTACAGGATTTGGCGGCGGCGGCAGACCAGTTGGAGTTGGGGGGAAATGATGCCTGGGTTGCTCCTATCTCCATGCCCGTTGCCGACGCTGGCGAGAGTAGCTCACCGATCGCCTTTGCTAATCAAAGTTTTACGGAACAAAAACGGCAAATTCAGCGATTGATTGAGCAGTATCGCACTCGCCCCGATTATTATGGCCCGCCCTGGCAACTACGCCGTACCTTTGAGCCAGTTCAGGCGGAACGGGTTCAGGATTGGTTCTTTGTCAAAGGAGGACGGGGAGTGACCCGTTCCCTCGGGAGTCGGCTTCAAAATATTTTGATTAGTTCGGCGGTGGTCTCGATTTTGTCTGACCTCTATGGCGATCGCCTGCGGGCCCTGATTCTAGCTAGTAGTCCAGAACGCTTGGGAGAATGGCGCCGGGGTCTTCAGGATTGTTTGGGAATTTCCCGCAGTGATTTTGGCCCCGACAAGGGGATTGTGTTGTTTGAATCCCCAGAGGCTTTGATTCAAAAAGCAGAGCGACTGACGGACGAGAATCAAATTCCTTTAGTCTTGATTGACGAAACCGAAGAACAAGTAGACTTAGCGCTCCTACAATTTCCCCTTTGGTTAGCCTTTGTCCCCGATTCCAAGCAAAGTTCTGGTTATTTCTATTGATTCTTTTTTATGCTACCTGCCCTTAGTCTGAGTCTCTTATTTCTTTTCCTGGCCTACCTCCTCGGCTCCATTCCCACGGGCTACTGGGCAGGGAAATGGCTGAAAAATATTGATATTCGGGAACAGGGGTCAGGGTCTACGGGTGCGACCAATGTTCTACGGGTGCTTGGCAAACCAGCGGCGATCGCCGTTTTAAGTATCGATATTGCCAAGGGCATGGCGGCGGTGGGATTGGTGCGGGCTTGGTTTGCTTGGAGTCAGCTCGATTGGGTGCCTGCCGATTGGCAATCTTGGCTAATTGTGGGAGCCGCATCCGGGGCGATTTTGGGGCATAGTAAGTCAATTTTGCTCAATTTCAGCGGCGGAAAATCGGTGGCGACCAGCCTCGGGGTTTTGTTTGTGATGAATCCCCTGGTGGCCCTGGGGACCTTGGCTAGTTTCTTGCTGGTGTTAGCCTTTTCTCGCATTGTTTCCCTCAGCTCCATCACCGGGGCGATCGCCGTTAATGGCTTTGTGATTTTTTTAGACCAGCCCTTGCCCTATCTAGCCCTTACGGTTATCGGGGGACTGTACGTGATTATTCGCCATGGGAGTAATATCCAACGCCTACTAAACGGCACAGAACCTAAACTCGGTCAGGTGATCGTGACGGAGGCCGAAACCTCACCGTGATCTCAGACCTCTGGAGTTGTCATTTGTGAAGCGTGGCGTATAGTGGTATTCTCACTACTCAGGACGGGAAATTTAACCTTACGATGAAACCTACTCCCCATGCCTAAGCGGGTTCTATTTATTAGCAATGGTCACGGTGAAGACAACCACTCTGCCCATATCATCCTTAGGCTGAGGGAACTTGCCCCCGACCTAGACATTGCGGCCATGCCCATTGTCGGAGAAGGCAATGCCTATCGTCGCCTGGGTATTCCTCTCATTGGCCCCACCAGCCCCGTACCTCCCTCGGGGGGGTTTAGCTATGTTAACCGCTGGCTTTTGCTTAAGGATATTCAAGCCGGGTTATTGAGCGTCACCCTCCGCCAACTTCAAGCCGTACGCCGTTATGCACCCCAGTGTGACTTGATCCATGCCACGGGGGATTCCGTCGGTCAAAGTTTTGCCTATCTGAGCCAACGTCCCTTTATTTCCTTTATTTCCTGTCTCTCGGCGCTCTATGAAGGGCGATTGCAAACGGACTTTATTCTGCGCTTTGTGGTGCGATCGCCCCGATGTCGGGCCCTTGTCACCCGCGACCCCTTTACGGCGGAGGATTTAATTCGTCAAGGCTTTGAAAAAGTCCATTACGGCGGCATTCCCTCCCTCGATTGGCTGATTCCAGACGGGAAGGATCTGGCACTAAAACCAGGCTTACCCATGATCGCCCTCTTACCTGGGTCTCGTGTACCAGAGGCGGTGCGTAATTTTAAGCTCCAGATGCAACTGGTGTGTGAAACCGTTCAACTGATGGGGGAGACTCTGCAATTTCGGGCGGCGCTGGTGCCCTCGTTGATGAAATTGGTCGGGGAGATTGCGACTCAAATGGGCTGGCATTACGAAGCAGGACGGCTCTGGTTGGTTCTTCCCAGCGGCGAGACAGCGGAAATTTTCTGCTACGACAATGCCTTTAATGACATTATCTATCACACCAATCTGGTTATTGGTATGGCAGGACTCGCGGTGGCCCAAGCGGTGGCGATCGGCAAGCCAGTAATTCAAATTCCCGGCGGGGGCCCGCAATTTACCTATGCCTTTGCGGAGGCCGAAAATCGGATGCTAGGCCCCTCGGTGCAAACCATCGGTACCGGCCCGGCCACGGAGGCAACCCTACGCGAAGCCGCCCAGCGCCTGCAAAAAACCTTAAATGACCCCGATTATCTGGCCCATTGTTTGGAAAATGGCCGCGCTCGTTTGGGCATTCCAGGGGCCTCTATTCGTATTTCTGAATTGATTTTAAATAATCTAGGGGAAAAAATTTCCTCCCCTCGCTCTGAACACCTAATTAATAATGGCGAAAAAACGGTCTAGCTACTGGGAGCTTGTTCCCTTTCTCCGTCCCCAGTCCGGGCGTTTTATCCTGGGATTTGCCTACATTCTGGCCTACGTGCTGACGACCCTAGCTCTGCCCTTTTTAGCCGGACGTGTGGCCTTCTACATAGGTCAAAAAGACTTGTCCCAGGTGAGTTATTGGCTGGCGATCGCCGCTGTGATTTTTTTGGTGCGAAGTGCCCTGCTTTATATCGAAAATGTAGTCATGATTGGTGCGTCGTTGAATGTCACTCTAGATCTACGTCAGGCGGTCTATGCTCACCTGCACACCCTAGGACTCGATTATTATGAACGCGCTCAAACGGGGGATTTAACCTATCGCCTCACCGAGGATATCGACCGCATTGGGGAAGTCATTCACAAAATGTCCCAGCAGTTTTTGGCCTGCGTCCTCCAGTTGATCGCCATTCCTATTTATATGTTTTATCTCAACTGGCAATTAAGTTTGGCCAGTTTTATTTTGGCTCCTTTAGTGGCGGGTCTAATTGGACAGTTTGGACAACGATTATTAGCCCTCTCCCGTCGGAGTCAAACACAAATTTCGACCCTATCGGCTTTACTCACCGAAGTTTTTAGCAATATGCGCCTTGTTCAATCCTTTACGGCGCAGTCCTATGAAATTCATCGCTTTAACCAAGAAGCTCTCCAAGCCCGTAATGCCCGCTTCCATACCGAACGGCTCAAGGTTTTACAATATCCGGTGGTGGGGTTTGTCGAGGCGAGTAGTATTTTATTGTTATTTTTTCTGGGGAGTTGGCAAATCGCTAAAGGAGACTTGACCCCCGAATCCTTTATTAGCTTTTTAACGGCGATCGCCTTGTTATTGCACCCCATCGATCTAGTCAGCCAACACTACAATGAATTCAAACAAACCGAAGCCTCGGTGGAACGCATCGTCGAATTAATGGCGATCGCCCCCACCCTCCAGGAAACGCCCAACGCCTTGGTTTTGCCCGATATCACTGGAAAAGTGGAATATCGGGATATACGCTTTGCCTACGAGCCAGATAAGCCTGTTTTAGCTAGTTTTAATCTGTTAGTTCAGCCGGGAGAGGTGATTGCTTTAGTTGGCTCCTCAGGTGCGGGAAAAACCACCCTAATTAATCTCCTGTTTCGTTTCTTTGACCCCGATCACGGTCAGGTACTAATCGATGGTACGGACATCAGAGAGGTAACGCTCCACAGTTTGCGCCGACAAATTGGCATCGTGCCCCAGGACATCACCCTATTTTCGGGAAATATTGCTCAAAATATTGCCTACGGGGAACTGAATCCCGATCTAGCTCAGATCGAGCGAGTCGCCCAGATCGCCAATGCCCATGGCTTTATTAGTGAGTTTGCCCAGAGCTATCACACCTGGCTCGGGGAACGGGGCGTTAATTTATCCGGTGGTCAGCGGCAACGATTGGCGATCGCCAGAGCCCTTTATTTTAATCCCCGCATTTTGATCTTGGATGAAGCCACCTCTGCTCTAGATTCAGAATCGGAAGCGTTGGTACAAGAAGCCCTCGAGCGTGCGCGCCAAGACCGAACTGTGTTTATCATTGCCCATCGCTTGAGCAGTGTCCGTGATGCCAATCGCATTTTATTTTTAGAACAGGGAAAAATTGTCGAATCTGGAACCCATAGCGAATTAATCCACCTCAATCAACGCTACGCTAAATTTTATGCCCAACAGGTGAAGTCCTAGGAATCTTAAACGGAACCTTTCTGGCGATCGCCCTGTATGAGAGTGATAGTTCGAAAAATTCTTAATCAGATTCATAAATATTGGGTGTAATCGCAGTGATAAAAAAATTTTCGCTGAATGTAACTGATGAAAGGTTTCGATTAAAATGGGGACATTCTTAGACCGCTTAGTATGAGTGAAAGTATATATATCGAAACCAGCATATTAGGGTATCTCACGGCCCGACCGAGCAGGAACCTTGTTCTAGTTGCAAACACTGAAGTAACGCGAGAGTGGTGGGATATGCGCCGTAGCGACTTCAACCTCTACACATCCCAAACTGTTCTAAAGGAAGTAGCTCAAGGAGACGCTGAAATGGCATCTCGACGACTAAAGATCCTTCGTGACTTTCCGTTACTAGAACTGAACCTTTCTGTACTTAATTTGGCAGAACATTTTTTGGAACGTAGTAACCTTCCCTCAAAAGCTGATATTGATGCTGTTCACATTGCAGTCGCTACTGTCCATGGCATGGATTATCTGCTGACGTGGAATTGTAAGCATATTGCCAATGCTCAAATTCAAGGAAAATTGGCTGAGATCAGCCTTGACTTTGGATACGAGTTGCCGATTCTTTGTACACCCTATGAACTTCTCGGAGGTTGATTATGTTTGAGAATGAGATTTTAGAAGAGATTCACAAAATTCGTGAAGAGTACTCCCTGTCATTCAATCATGACTTGAAAGCAATATTTGCTGATTTGCAAAAGGAGCAAGCCGAAAGCGGTAGAGAAGTTGTAAGCTTATCACGAAAGCGCGGTCTAACATCACGTTGGAGCAGACAGGCAAGAGATCTTGGTGGGGAAGCAAAGGATACTAGCCAACGAAACTTTTCTGGCGATCACCCTGTATGAGAGTGATAGATCCAAAGATTCTTATTTAGGGTGATATATGGAAAGTTTCGGTATAATTCGTAGTTATACCGAATAGCAGATCGCACCCGAAAGATCCCCGTTTTGATCTAGGATCGGGTGCGATCACTCCCCTCACGGTTAACCGATCGATACCCCGTAGCGATCGCCCGCGCGCGATCAAACCCGAACTGCTCATACCAGCGCATCGAGCTTTCGCCATGTGGCCAGTCCGAGGGAAATAATCGGTAGCTTTCCCCTGCATCGAGGCACGAACCCGATCGCTTTCAAAATAATTGCCCGATTTGGGGAATGATAGAGAGAGAAGCCAACGCCCTGAGCGCCCCGCGAAAGTCCTCGGCAAATTCCCCAGTTAAATTACCGTACCCATCAATTGAAATAGCCCATCGTTTGATCGATTCTTCGGGATCGAGGGGTTTTGCGGTTAAGGTTTGCGATGGAGAGGTTGCGATCGGTTGGGTAATTCTGTATAATATCCCCATAATATTAGTCCCTGAGGTAGACGGAAGTCAATAGCGAATGCTGAAATTCTTATTTGAGAATATTCCAGGCATTATTCAGACAAATAGATTCTACCTACTACTGAGATAAGAAGGCTTAATCCATCTCATTTGTAAGCCATAAGTACTGCCTATTGAATCGCATTGGCAGGTTGAATGAGTTTTGAATGAACTACCTTAACGGCTCTACTAAAGCGTCTTTAGAAGTTTGACAATCTTTGATGTCAGCCC
>JBGSZT010000094.1:0-2797 GCA_041750255.1 Synechocystis sp. | reverse complement strand
ATTGTGTAGAGTAAACGATCAAGATAGTTCATGGGGCGGTCTACCTGGTTGCTGGTGCGATAAGCCTCGGGAAAATCGAAAGCCTTCTGGAATAAATGGGACTTATCGCGAATCCGTCGTAACTTTTGCATCAAACGTTCCGGTAAAGAACTGGATTTTGCCCATTCAAGTAATCGGCGTAAATGCTGGGCAAAATGTCTTTTGGAAGCACCATGATAGGTATCCCAGAGCTTATCTTCGATTTGCTTGAGTAAACGGGCTTTAGAGCGACAAATCTCCCGAATTTTAAGCACTTCATGCAAAAAGCATAAAATTAGACAAATCCCAGGAAACAGTTGGCACCAAGCACTGCGTGTTGCCTCCCATCCATCGGTGGTTACCGTCAGGGGTTGGTAACCCGCATCGTGAGCCTGAGCTTCTATGGCAAATACCCCCTAGGCCTTTTTTAGACCCTCAGCATCAGCACTGCGACTACAACTTGCCCCTAAGATACACCCAGATGCCGCCGTCATGGCGATAAATTCCTTTTTCCCCCCTCGTTCTGTATGCTTCTCATCGGCTACTAGATGGGGGGGAGAGGGGTCATTCCTTTGACCGTTGTTCCCACTATCGATATTCTCCCCAGTGACTGGCATAAACGATACCAATAGGCTTCTTCATAAATAAAATGACTACGCTACCAGAAGTGTCTAAAACGGCAAAAAGCACAATCGATGACTCTACGGATAGAGTGTTGTCCTTATTCTTGAAGAGGTCTAATGCATTTCTGAACGTCCCAGGATATACGCTATTCCTTCATAGGACACTCCGTGTTTTCGCAAATATAGGGCTTTTTCTGCTGTTTCCGCCTTTTCGCTCATGTACGGCATGATGAAGTCTGGACGAATCTGATACGCTTCATGATTGGCCTTTAGTAGAATTCGACGAGTCCTTATCTGCTGACGTTTTGAGTTGACGAAACCGTGGAGCTGAAAACCTTCTTTTATGTCTTTAGGGAACAATTCGGGCAGTTTTTCAATCTTTTTCTCCAAGTAGATCCGATAATCTCTTTCGTTCTCTACCAAGCTTTCATAATCTATCCCCGAGTCTATCGGCAAACAGATTGTCTTGTCTCCTGCTGTTCCTCTAGGGCGTCGTTTTTCCATAACTTTTTCCTCCCTACTTCTTTTTCTAGTTTACCCCTTCCACACAAACTCAGTTGAAACCAGAGATGTTTGTGGATTTTTTCGTCTTTGCCAATTGACTTTACAATTCTTGATCTAGCCTCTAAATTTTCTTGTTGCTAAGCGGTGGTGGGGATAGTCGAGAGGGAAGTCATTTCTAAACCTTGACAAAAAAGAGAGCTGAAATTCAGCTCTCTTTCGTCGTTTTTTAGTTCTTTTGCTTAGGCAAAGACAAAGTTGGCTGCCGTCAAGGTGTTGGTTTGAATGCCGGTCAAGGTGGCAAAGGGTTGGTTTTCTTGTCCTTTGAAGGCAATGGTGTTACCCACCAAGCTGAGGTCGTTAAAGTCAACGCCAGCGCCTTGGTTGGCAATGCCGATCACATCCACGCCACTAACAAAGTCAGCAATGGTATTGGCAACAGAGGGAATCGCATCGGTCAACATCCAGAATTGGTCAGCACCAGCACCACCAGAAAGGAGGTTACCGCCACCGATTTGGACATAAAACTGGTCGTTACCATTACCACCTAGGAGGCGATCGCCAGCTCCTAGGAAGAAAGTATCATCGCCATCTCCGCCGGACATGCGATTACCGCCATTGCCATCGGTAGCATCAAAGGTGTCATTGCCCGCACCCCCAAAGACCCGATCGCCTTTGTTGACGTAGAGAATATCATTGCCACTGCCCGCATTAACGCGATTGTCGTTGGAGCTCAGGGCGTTAACTACTCCAGGCACTAGATCAATTTCATCATTACCGGCCCCCGTGAAGATGGTGTTACGGATGCCATTAATTTGAACATTACTATTGGGATCATTGGCGATCGCCCTGTCATTGCCCGGGGTGCCGACGATAAGGGTTGGTTCTGGGGAATTCGCCACGGCAAACGTCCTCAAGTCCCCCTCTTCGCGGGTCAAATAGATCAGTTCATAATCACCGCTCGCGGTTTGAGCAAAGAGCATGGGCTCACCCCGTTGACCGTCGGGAATATCACTAAATGTGCCCGAAATGCTGACCACATCACTGGTAGGCGTAAAGGCTTTGTCGAGACGAAGTTCGGGCCCTGGCTCCGAATCATGGTCTGAACCACTATGTGAACTATGATGCCCGTGGCCACCACCGAGGAACGTCCAGACCTGAATTTTCTCAATGGTTCCTCCTGACTCTGACCCATGGTTCGCATGATCATCGCCCGAGTGGTGCTCGTGATCGTCTGACCCGTGGTGCTCGTGATCATCCCCCGAGTGATGCGAAAAATCCCCCGTTGCCAGGGTCGTAATATTGGCATTACTTGTTTGGATGGCTTGCCCATTGGGAGCATCTGGACGAGACAAAATATAACCAGAGGTAACTTGTACACCACCGCTGTAGGTACTGCCGTAGGGTTGGAATTCCTCGGAAAGGAAAGCCGTATCATGGGCAAGGTCATTGGAACTCATCCCATTAATCTCTCCGGATTCGAGTAATTTATAGAACTCAATGCCGCTGTAAATTTCGGCGTTGCTGATTTGCAATATGAATCTCTAAAAATACCACTTTTTAAACCTTGATTCAAACTACCTTCTGGATATGTGCAAGGTTCGCATTCATACCTGAATTAAGCAACGCCAAAAGTGTTAATAATCTCCCAGGGT
>JBGSZT010000093.1:0-2724 GCA_041750255.1 Synechocystis sp. | reverse complement strand
GCGCAATCTGCTGAGATGTGCTCGGTCGTCTGACTAGGGTATCGAGATTTGCCTGTTCTGTGGGGCTTAAAATGATGGGGGTCGCTATCATTCTCGGCATGGGATGTACTCTCCTACCTCCTACTCCTTAATGCTAGGCTTTTTTCTACCAGTCAGCACTAGTCATTGTTGACTCTGGGGGGGAATCGTTTAGGGTGGTAAGACGTTTTTTGCTTTTATCTTTTCTGGCATGGCTATGGCTCTATTTTTTTCCTTAAAGAAACGGACAATGATCGCCACTTTAATTTTTGTTTTACCGGTGATCGCCTTATTATTGCTAATTTTTGTCTATCCCATGGGCCGTGCCGTTTGGCTAAGCGTTTTTACTCAAAATCTAGAAACTAAATTAATGCCGGTTTTTTCGGGCTGGACAAATCTAGTCCGAATGGCGGGAGATAGTCGGTTTGGGCAGAGCTTAATTAATACTTTAGTATTTACTACAATTAGTGTTGGGATTGAACTTGGTTTAGGATTGGGCATGGCCTTAATTTTAAATCAGCGTTTTTTGGGGCGGGGAGCAGTACGAACTATTGCGCTTTTACCCTGGGCATTGCCAACAGCTATTATGGGTCTAACCTGGGGCTGGATGTTTAACGATCAATTTGGTCTTATTAATGATTTATTATTACGACTTGGACTGATTTCGGAAGGACTAAATTGGTTGGGGAACCCGAGATTAGCAATGCTAGCGGTTATTATTGCCGATGTATGGAAAACAACGCCCTTTATAGCAATCATTTTGTTGGCAGGATTGCAAGCTATTCCTAGGGATTTGTACGAAGCCCATGCCCTAGACGGCGCGAATCTCTGGCAAAATTTTCGACAAATTACATTACCCTTAATTATGCCCCAACTTTTGATTGCTCTCCTCTTTCGTTTTGCCCAAGCCTTTGGCATATTTGATTTAATTCAGGTGATGACGGGAGGAGGCCCTGCCGGTGCAACGGAAACAGTATCTATCTATATTTATGCGACGGTGATGCGGTATTTGGATTTTGGCTATGGGGCGGCGTTGGTGGTTGCCACGTTTATGGTTTTGTTGGGAATTGTGGCAGTGACCTTGGGGGTTATTCACCGAGTTAGATTAGCAGAGGGGCTTTAGCAAATGCTTTTTACCTGGTCACGCTTGTTTCAGACTTTACGCCAGGGGTTATTACGTTTTTTGATTTTATTATTAGTTTTATTTTGTTTGATACCCATTGCTTGGCAGGTATTAACGTCGGTAAAATTTAATGCTGATATTTCTGCGATTCCCACCATCTATTTTCCTAATGCTTTGACGTTAGAGCATTATCAATCATTATTTGAACGTCGTCCCTTTTGGTCTTATTTGTTCAATAGTGCTTTTATTTCTATCACTTCTACTATTCTCTCCTTGATGCTGGGTGCGCCGGCGGCCTATGGGCTGACTCGCTCACGACTTCCGACTCAGAATTTGATTTTAGGCGGAGTTTTTGGCATTACTTTATTTCCCTATATTTTTATTTTTTTGGGTCTTTTAGAACTTGTCAGAGTTTGGGGCTTAGGCAATAATTATTTGGCGTTAGTTGTTCCCTATACAGCGATTAATTTACCGTTGACTATTTTAGTATTGCGGAGTTTTTTTGAGCAGATTCCTGCGGAATTGGAGGATGCGGCCCGGATGGATGGCTATCAAACTTTTCCCTTACTCTGGTCAATTATTTTACCCTTAACGGCTCCGGCTCTCTTGACCACAGGCATTTTGAGTTTTATTTTTGCTTGGAATGAGTACCTGTTGGCCCTAACGTTTCTCACCCGTGAATCGATGAAAACAATTCCGGTGGCAACGGCGGCGATCGCCGGCTCTAGCTTATTTGAAATTCCCTACGGGCCCATGGCGGCAGCCACGGTTCTGGCAACATTTCCTTTGGTTGTACTGGTGCTATTTTTCCAGCGGCGAATTGTACAAGGACTAACCGCCGGAGCTGTAAAAGGATAACTTTACAACCAAATTAGCGGAGGGGCCACCAAGGGACCTGGTACTTTTCAGGCGTTATCGGAAATTAATCTAGAAGTTCCCGATGGTAAATTAGTGGCACTTTTGGGGCCATCGGGGTCGGGAAAGTCAACACTTCTACGAATGATCGCCGGATTAGAGAAGCCAGACCAGGGACAGATTATCATCAACGAACAAGATACGACCCATTTAAATATTCGCAAACGTAACATTGGCTTTGTTTTTCAGCATTGCTACCAGTTGACCCAGGGCAAGACCACCATCATTGGGCGGAAATTGTTGGGGCCAGTGGGGACGAAAGCCAGCGGATTCTAATCTAGTAATGCTTTTTTCTAATAGAAAACGATTTTGAAAACAGCCCGCTCCTAACACAATGTCTCGAATTCCTTGGCTTTGGGCCACGCTTAATATCATCGAAACGAGACTGTTATGAAATTTTGTTGCCATCAATTCGAGGCATACTGAATTTTTTAGGTCGTGCAGGAGGTCTTGCACTAGGGGCTGCCAATCAATAATTTGGGGCAATGATTCCTCAATCGACCACGGATAGCCCAATTCGGTGCAGGATTCGTCCACTTGGGACTCTAGGGCGATCGCCGCTTGTCCTTCAAAGCTGACGTCTTGACAAAGCCCAAGCAGAGCCGAAATACCATCAAATAAACGTCCCATACTAGAGGTACTTGGACAGTTAAGAGCCCTTGCTTGCA
>JBGSZT010000092.1:0-6890 GCA_041750255.1 Synechocystis sp. | reverse complement strand
ATAGAGGAGCGAGAAAACAGCATGGGAAAATTGCTCAACCCCTGGAAAAAGCTGAACGGAAGTACGAGATGGTAAGGGAACCAGGGCTTTAGGCTACCTGTTCTAGTTCTGATTTCAGTAGTTTCTCGGACTTTTTAGGTTTGGAAGTTTCAGTCCCCTTGCGGGGTTTTTAGGCTGGGAAGCCGAGCGCCTAAGTACGACACAGCTTGAGGCTGTATCTGAGTTAACCGGCTAGTTTCAGTCCCCTTGCGGGGTTTTTAGGCTGGGAAGCTGGAGTTAATCATGAAACACGAAAACGGCGAACTAAACATCATGGTTTCAGTCCCCTTGCGGGGTTTTTAGGCTGGGAAGCGCACCAAACTGAAACCAGGTCAATTTTACCAGAACAAAAGTTTCAGTCCCCTTGCGGGGTTTTTAGGCTGGGAAGCGCGCCACGAAGAGATCCGCCGTAAGCGGGTGCAGACCTTGGAGTTTCAGTCCCCTTGCGGGGGTTTTAGGCTGGGAAGCCAATGTCCAATGTTGGTCCAACGGTGGACCGTTTAGTCAGTGTTTCAGTCCCCTTGCGGGGTTTTTAGGCTGGGAAGCGCAATGGCAATGATATTCAGGTTCCCGTCAAATTCTGTTTCAGTCCCCTTGCGGGGTTTTTGGGCTAGGAAGCTTGATTGGCGATCGTGGACACCCACACCCCTGACTAACCTTTGTTTCAGTCCCCTTGCGGGGTTTTTAGGCTGGGAAGCGATACGGTGATCCGACGGGGCGTTGCTTAATTCAGGTATGAATGCGAACCTTGCACATATCCAGAAGGTAGTTTGAATCAAGGTTTAAAAAGTGGTATTCTTAGAGATTCATATTGCAAATCAGCAACGCCAATTATCCCACTTTTTTTAATAAAATTGGGAATGATAATCATACTCAATATTGATTGGCTGCTTCAATTGCTATCTGGATCGCCGTTGGCTTTGTGGCGATCGGCTTGAGGAGCCATTGGTCATCTTGTTTGATCACACAAACTTTATTGAGGTCGCGTAAGGTACGGGAGACCTGCTCAACGGGAATATTAGTCAACTGAGCTAGTTCGTTTATGGTTACGGGCCGCGAGGTTTCCTGCATACAATTGAGAATGGTTAGCTCATTGCGAACAGTCACCTGGTCAACAAATTTTTTGCCGAGGCGGGGATGCTGGGTAGTGGTCATCTCATTTGATGGCGATCAGTTGAGTCATGATAGTGGCGTACAATTCCGTCTCAGTTTTCATAAGCCTTTAAGCTTCCGAGAATTAGAGATTTGCCGAATCTCCCACACTTTTTTAGTCTTTTGTCGCTAGTAATTTTCATCATTTGCTACAAATGTTTATTGGCTAATTGTGGGAATTGTGAGTTTAGGGCATCTCGCAACGTCTCCCAGGTAGGGAGAGGACGATTATCTGGTTCCGTGAAAAGCTCATCGCAAGGAAACAGTAGCTTGTCCTCTTTAACCTCAGCAATTCTCATTTTGACTTCAAGCCTAATTTTTGAGGACTGTTCCCAACGGAGGAATAAGCTTTTCAAGGATCGTTATTGCAGTAATTCTCAATAAGGTTGGCTCAAATTAGCTTAAATTTCCATACTGAGAATTGCTGATCCCACGGATAACTTGATTAATCTTGTTACAAGGTGTGGTAACATTGCGGATAAAAAATGTGGTTTTACGGAAAACTATTGCAAGCTTACGGGCAAGAAATGTGACCCTACGGATAACTGTTGTAAACCTCCGGATCAGAAAAGTGAAGACCGGGAAGTTTTCGCAACATCACCCATCTTGTCCGTGGGATATAAACTCTTGCCCGTCTCCACACCCATCGCGTGAGCTGGTCTAATATTTTTTGCCGTTAAGTATTTTGATATTATCGCCTGGACGCAACAAGAATACGTCGCTTTACCCTAGCGTTGACTAAGACTCCCTTAAATTTCCTCGCCATTACCATTGTCTCAGACTGCATCCTAAAAGAATCCCGCCACCACAAGGTAATCAGTATCGAGACAGATGCGGTGCACCGCGTAGCGGATCTCGGCGAGATCGCCGCCTAGGTGCCCAAACCAAACTTAGCAAATGCCTGTGAGCCTAGATTTTTCTAGCCAAAAAGAAACGGCGTTG
Source organism: Synechocystis sp. (assembly GCA_041750255.1). Lineage (GTDB taxonomy): Bacteria > Cyanobacteriota > Cyanobacteriia > Cyanobacteriales > Microcystaceae > Synechocystis. Next base: position 4,757 of record JBGSZT010000092.1, on the reverse strand, counting down.
CTTAATTCAGGTATGAATGCGAACCTTGCACATATCCAGAAGGTAGTTTGAATCAAGGTTTAAAAAGTGGTATTTTTAGAGATTCATATTGCAAATCAGCAACGCCAAAGAAACTTGTGCCAGGCGATCGTATTCTATGGTAATGATGCAATCACTCATTCAACGTCAATTTAGAACCTTGCTCGGATTGACCCGATTTTTTCCCTCCCCCTGACTATGGCAAATCTTGACGAAAAGCAAGTTAAATCCTCAATTTTCCCCAACGATCCCCCGTTATCTGCCCCTAGCCCATCATTAATGCCCAAAAATAATAACCCCTGGCGCTGGGGCTTGGGGGGCCTTGGTCTAGGGTCAGTCATAGCCCTCGGATTGTTTAGCAGTTTGAGTGGCATTAGTCCTGGTTGTTTATTTCAAGATTGCCGGGTAGAGCTGAAGCCATCGCCTGTTTTACCCCCAAAATCCCCGCCCCGTGGCACTTCCCTTTCGCCGGAAGCGTTAAGCCAATCCCTGGGTCAATGGCAAGACTCCCTCCAGAGCCTAGAGCAGATCGCCCCCGGAAGCGATGGCTATAATCTTGCCCAGGAGCGGCTCAAGGCCTATCGAGGGGAAGTTCAACAGTTAAGGCAACGACAACAGGCAGAAAAAAAAGCTCAAAAGTATTACCAAGAAGCCCAAGCCCAGGCCCAATTAGCCCAGGAAAATATCACCAAAAAACAATGGTCCCTCGCGGTTAACCATTGGCAAGCCGCTCTAGCCACCCTCAAACAAGTCCCGGATCAGGGTGTTTGGGCTGGCCACAGCCAAGTTCTGATTGCCGCCTATAGCTCTCTCCTGCGCCAAGCCCAGTTTGGTCTACAGCAAGCCCTGCGGGTGCAAGCAGTCCAACGGGACTTAGATAAACTTTGTAACCAACTCAGCAAAAATTGTGAGTTTCGTATTGATTCCCAACGCATTCAAGTGCAACTAACGGCGGCCTATTTAGAGCAGATTTGGGCGGCGGCTCTGCAAGCGAAGGTAGAGGGAAATCTTCAAAATCAAGTCAGCGTCTTGAATCACATTGCTCGCCTAGAACAATCTCTGCAACATATTAGCAATCAAGCCGGAGTTCCCCTAGAGCTGTATCATGCCCAAGGTACAAAATTAACTGAATATCGTCCGCTCCCCCAGGGCAATGTGTCATTTTCTCAAAAATCTCCCTAGGGAAGCTAGACATCTTCTAGGAGGGGAAGGGCTCCAAAAAAAATTTCCTCCTAAATTTAGACCGCACCGCGAATTTCTTCGACAACCCCATCCCGGAGTACAACTTCTACATTGAGTTTTTCCACCAAGTTGTCGCCAGTATTGATCGTAAAATAACTATCAATTTGCCCTTGGATAACTTCCTGGTCAAGTTCTAGTAGTTGGATCTGTTGCATTTGCTGGAGCATTTGGTTTTTTTGCTCTAGCATTTCACTTTTCTGCTGGTTGACTTGGATTTGAATGTTATCAATTTGCTCGGCGGCACTGGGGGGAAGGGGGATCAAGCTTTGTTTTTGAATCTCGGCGATCGCCCGTTGGCCTTGGGTATCCAGTTGCTGAATTTGGGTATCGAGTTGACCAATCTGGGCTTGAAGTTGCTGTTGCATTTCTTCTTTCCAGCGGGAGGTGACGATGATCTTAATGGTCACCGGGCGTTTCATCAACAAACTGTTTTTAGCGTCATTCATAAAAAAAAGCATCTACTGTTAATTTGGAAAACCGCTGACATTGATCATAGTTTGAAAAAACTAGGACCAGGCGATGGGAATGTCCGCTCAATAATACCCTGTTCCTGTTCCAACGTCATGAAATGTCAGCGGAAAACTTGATTGTGCCCTAGGAAATCCTGCCGCGTTCGAGGGCGAATTGAATCAATCGGTCTACTAATTCAGGAAAACTGACCCCTGTGGCCGACCAGAGTTGGGGATACATACTAAAGGCTGTAAAGCCCGGTAAGGTGTTGATTTCATTGATCACCAAAGAACCCGTGGAGTCTTGATAGAAAAAATCCACTCGTCCGAGTCCGGAAGCGGCGATCGCCTGAAAAGCTTGAACCGCCATGGTTTGAATTTGACGAGTCACCTCCGGCGAGAGAACGGCGGGAATATAAAGCTGGGCCCGGCCATCGGTATATTTTGTCTCATAGTCATAAAAATCCCCCTCATAGGTGATTTCTCCCACCACCGACACCTGGGGCTGGTTATTGCCCAATACGGCACATTCAACTTCTCGAATATCGGCCAAACCTGCTTCGACAATGATGCGGAGATCATAGCTGGCGGCGCTGTCTAAGGCAGCTTCTAGTTCGGAGCGGGAACGTACCTTGGCAATGCCCACCGAGGATCCTAAATTAGCCGGTTTGACAAAACAAGGATAACCAATCTCCTGCTCGATTTCATCACATAATTTGGGGAAAACACAGGGGTTTGACCAAACCTGGCTCCGTTCCACCGCTCTATACTTGACCTGGGCCAACCCGGCTTTTTCAAAGACTTGCTTCATGGCAATTTTGTCCATCCCCACCGCTGAGCCCAGGACGGAACTCCCGACAAAGGGGGTCTGCATTAGGGTCAAAAATCCCTGGATCGTGCCATCTTCTCCGTTGGGCCCGTGTAGGATCGGAAACCACACATCCATTTCAGCGGCGATCGCCGGAAATTGCCAAAGATCGTCTTTTTTGGGCTCATTGGCGGCTAGGGCCTGCCCCTGGTCTAGAACAGTTTGAGAGTCTATTGGGTTGGCCCATACCCCATTTTTTTGAATATAAAAAGGAGTAACTTGGTATTTTGCCTGGTTTGTCTCACTGAGCAAGGCTTGATGAATAGCCCGAGCTGAGTTGATAGAGACCTCATGTTCTCCAGAACGTCCGCCAAATAATAAGCCAACCTGCAATCTGGTCATCCGACTTTTTCCCTGTGCATCACGATACATATTTCGGCAAGAGTATCACAAGCCCAGAGGCTATGATCAGAAAAAATCACCGTGTCCGATGTCAAGACCAGGGACAAGCCACTTTTTTCAGAAAGGTCAGGGGGCCTCGCGGATGATTGTGGGTAATTTGCTCTAATTGTTGGGATTTACGCACTAAAAATGCGCCCACAAACCCCAGGGAATTAATTTCAATATCTTGGTAGCTTTTTTGAGAGCGGGGAATCAACCAAAGCCACTCCCGAGTAAGCAGAAGATTGTAGGGTTTCGGGATTGCCGTTGGCGAATCGGAGCCAATTAGTTTCAAGGACTGGAGGGCCTGGAGATAGCCATGGTGAACCAACGAAGTTAACCCGGAGGAGTCGGTTTTGAGTAAAGGCGGCAACGCCATCAGTTGATGACAAAAGGGCAATTCTCGAATAGTCAGGCTCTGGAGTTGCTGGGAGTGGAGGGGTAAAATAGCGTTAATCCAGGGTTCTAGGGGAAATTTGACCCCCGTTGTTACCAGGGGAAGGGGAACGAGTTGCAAATGCTTGTGTCGTTGACTCGCGCCTGCCGCCTTGCCACTATTGTAAAAAATAAGTCCATCAATATCTTCCAAGCCTCGAATCGCAGCGCTAAAATCCGCCGGAGTCAATAGACTTTCTTGGGCTTCAAAGGCACGGGTAACAATTAAAAGATGATTTTCTACCGCATTATATTTATTCAGAAGAGCGACATGGGTTTCAGAAAGTTGTCCCACCAATAAATCGGGGTCGTAGGGTAAAAAGGGATTGAAATCCTTAGTTTTGCCTTGATTTTTCTTGGCATGATCCTTTCGCTCCAAATTAGCCAATACTCGCACTAAAAATTGGATCTCTCCAAATTTTAGATAGGTAGATTCGGTTTCGATGGGCTGGAGGGCACCACAGGCAAGGGCATACTGTGATTGTTCGATAATCCTTTGGTAGAGCATCCCAGGCTCTAGGTAGGACAATTCATTTGGATTCGTTAGGGGCATAGTTTTTTTCTTGATTGTGGGGATCGTAGTATTGTCCTTTAATCGTAGTATTGTCCTTTAATTGAAGGCCATCGGAGTAAAATTGGTCAACGAAAACAAAAGCAGTATTCCCTGATGAGGACTCAGTATTTAAGCTAATATATTTATATTTAGTTATAGTTATATTTTCGTCCATTAATTGAAGATGCTGGGGCTAAGTTGATTTTTCTTCCCCCGTATTCTCCTGATTTTTCTCCTATTGAAAATTGTTGGTCTAAAATTAAGTAAATATTGAACTTCTTCTTCTGTCCATGTAAGTACAATAAATATATTTTGACCTTCTTGCAATACGTTTTGAATACTTATTTTTGGTAATTTAAGAAGATTTTCGAGGTAATACAGCATTGTTCAAACCTCCGGCTTTTTGTAAAACAATTATACGCTTTTCACCTCTAACTCAGAAGACTCAAATTTTTTTGTCACCCCCCATTTACCCAGATTTTTCCTTTTTCGATAACTCCCTCCATATCTCATTTTCACCCACTTCTGTCTGTCACTGAGCCAATAAAGATTAACAAAAGATTAATTTTTGATTAATAAATAGTGTTCAAAGTGAACAAGTATAAAGTTATAATTAAATTATAGTAAAATCAGCATCTTTATCTGAATATTCGACCACAATCAGTGTAAGATTTAATCTCTTGGGGTCGAATTCCCCGCCGCTTGCGGCGCTAAAATAAATAAATGAGTGAGTATGTTCATAAAAGCCATAACGTAACAGTTTTGCTATACCATCTAGTTTTTCCAGCGAAGTACAGAAGAGCCGTATTTG
>JBGSZT010000091.1:0-3711 GCA_041750255.1 Synechocystis sp. | reverse complement strand
TGCAAGCAAGGGCTCTTAACTGTCCAAGTACCTCTAGTATGGGACGTTTATTTGATGGTATTTCGGCTCTGCTTGGGCTTTGTCAAGACGTCAGCTTTGAAGGACAAGCGGCGATCGCCCTAGAGTCCCAAGTGGACGAATTCTGCACCGACCTGGGCTATCCGTGGGGGATTCAGGGAGCATTGCCCCAAATTATTGATTGGCAGCCCCTAGTGCAAGACCTCCTGCACGACCTAAAAAATTCAGTATGCCTCGAATTAATGGCTACAAAATTTCACAACAGCCTTGTTTCTATGATTCTAAGCCTGGCCCAAAGCCAAGGAATTCGAGACATTGTGTTAGGAGGGGGCTGTTTTCAAAATCGTTTTCTATTAGAAGAAAGCATTACTAGATTAGAATCCGCTGGCTTTCGTCCCCACTGGCCCCAACAATTTCCGCCAAATGATGGTGGTCTTGCCCTGGGTCAACTGGTAGCAATGGAGATGGCTCTAAAAAGCTGAATCGGAATAAAATTTGGTTTGTGAAACTTTGTCAGGCGATTGAAACTTAGTATGATTTATCGTTATGATTTATATAAAAAGCACACTATTCTGACAAGTAATTCAATTTATTGATAAGTTTATCAAACGAACTTATGGGAGATTAAGCTATGTGGATAGACGCAATTGTTGAAGAAATCGATCAAACCCGTGAAGAGAACGTTATCGGCGGCGGCTAAACTTACTGCCGTTAGGCGGAATAAAATAAGCTATTCAGAATATGCTCAGCAGATAAATACATGAACATTAATGCATCCATCATCGACCAGCGCTTAGTATCAGTCGTTAACGATATTTGTCAAAAAGCTTCTGAAGAACTACGAATCAGAGATAAAAGCAAGCTGAAGTCTTTGGCCTTTGTGTATCTATGTGTTAAAACCATCTTGGATTTAGATGGCGATGACGCTTTTGATTGCTTAACCGAAGGAGGTGGCGATTTTGGAGTAGATGCCATGCATATTTCTGAAGAATATGATGGTGAATTTACAGTTAGTTTATTTCAGGCGAAGTATAAGAATAACCTAAATGGGAACTCTAACTTTCCTGAGGAAGGTATAGAAAGTTTGATAAACGCAATTCAGTACTTATTTAATCCAGAAGCTAGATTAGAACATATTAATGAACGACTACTCGTGAAAGTGGAAGAAGCCCGTAGCCTGATCCGGGATGGCTATATTCCGCAAGTTCGGGCACTAGCTTGCAACAATGGTCTGAAATGGAATGCATCTGCTCAAGAAGCTATTGAACGTACTGGGTTTGGTGAGCAGGTAACGTGGGAACATGCTAATCACGAGCGTTTAGTAAAAATTCTTCAAGCTTCTAGACCTGTAAAAGATACTTTGCAGCTAAGTGGCAAAGCTATCATTGAAGATATGGAGTTTAGTCGGGTACTGGTGGGTAGGATTTCTGTAACTGAAATTGCAGCACTTATAGAGCGACATGGAGAGCGGTTATTAGAACGTAATATTCGTCGTTACTTAGGTTTGCAAGGAAATCGCGTAAATGAGGGTATTCGTCATACTTTAACTAGCGATGAAAAAAATAATTTTTACTTTTACAATAATGGAGTAACTCTGACCTGTGATAGTTTCTCATATAACGCACTGCAGGATGGCAATTATCAGGTACGTGTCGAAAATTTACAAATAATTAACGGTGGTCAAACATGTATGACTATATTTAAAACCTTACAACAACCTGATTTACTTCATCAAAATGCCCAAGCTTTTGTTCTTGTTCGACTTTATCAATTGCCTCGTGAAAATGAAGGTTTAGTTCAAAGAATTACCTACGCCACCAATAGCCAAAATCCAGTAGATCTCAAAGATTTACGTGCCAATGATGAGCGCCAACAAAGGTTAGAAATGGATATTCAGCAATTGGGATTTAATTATCGCCGCAAGCGTTCTGACACTAGTACTCGACCTACTGATATTACTTCAGGAGTAGCGGCTGAAGCAGTCTTATCTGTTTGGAAAAGAAAACCTCATCAGGCAAAGTTCTTCTCTCGTGAACATTTTGGGAAACTGTACGATTCAATTTTTACTGAGCAATTAAACGGAGCGCAAGTTGTAATAGCTGTTCAGCTTTACAGAATTGCAGAAAATCGCCGCAAAAGACCGGAGCCTACTGACCCAGATTTTGTTCGCTATGCTTCATGCTTTATTGCAATGCAGATGGGACGAGGACTTCTGGCTGATATGAATGTTCAAATGGAAGATATTAGCCATCAAAACTTCCAATTAACCCAACAGCTTATCGACCAAAATGGTGAAGCTTATTTCAATGCCTCAGTCCAAGATATTCAACAGGCGCTTCAGGATCTTTATGGAGAACAAGAGATTTCCTTACAGCAACTATCTGCGACCTTTCGACGTGGTGATTTGATAAGTAGACTTCAATGAACCAAATCGACTCAGCAATTCGACTACTTCGGGTTGCCCAGGGATAAGTCTGCTGGAGGTTGACAGTCGAAGAGACGATTAATCCAAGCCTTTGGTTCTGGGTCTTTAACTGGCTCGCCACTAAAATCAGGAGAATTAAGTCTCCTTTCACAAAAGATCAAAGTTTGAAGATGGTTTTTCCTTCATGGGCTTATCGATTCTAGGTTCTTTTTCCAAACCAAAAACTTTATCAATTCCTTTGACCTCTTTCACACCTTTGATCTTTTTGAAACCTTTGATTTTTTTCATGTCGCCCTCTAGGCTCAAGACTTTATCTTTTAACATTCCACAAAATCTTTCCCTTAAAGAAAACGAAAAGAGAGAGGGGAATTCAGTCCTGCTTCACTCCGAAACTAACCGCAAGCCGAGGATGGAGTTACTGACGGAGTCGCGGAGGCAGTAGAGACGGATGGCAGAACGACAGCTCTCAGGGTTGCCGTACCAAGAGCATCCCCGGAGCACCCTAAGGCGTTTGTGAGTATATTTCTCAGTCCAGGCACTCCCATCCATCGGTGCTCGTTGATAATTCTCATGCCGCCCGTCTTCGCACAATTCCCACACATTCCCGTGCATATCGTACAATCCCCAAGCATTAGGCAAAAAACTACCTACTTCTAAGGTCTTCTCTCGAAAGCCCCCCTTCTCTTCCTCAGCATAGGTTTCATTGCCATTGTAGTTCGCCAAATCTGTTGTTATCGTTTCTCCACAATGAAACGGCATTGTTGTTCCAGCACGACAGGCATATTCCCATTCTGCTTCACTCGGTAGACGATACCGCTTTCCCGTTCGCTCTGACAGCCTTCGGCAAAAGTATTGACATTCATTCCAACTCACCGTCTCCACCGGGCGATTTTCCCCTTTAAAATGTGCTGGCTTACAGCAAATTGGAATCAGCTATGTCATGTATGCAAACCCTCAAAGCCAGTGCTAGAAACCATTTACCAATTTATTCTTGTGGTAGATTTGCTCGCAAACTGCTGTAATATCCCGATGGATAATATTGTTGCTATGCACTACTTTAAGCACCACTAACAATCGCTCTAGCACATACCAAATTTCATCTTCGGATAATGGTTTATTTTGTTTTAGCCATTGCTCTAAAGTGAGTCCATCTATAAATTCTTGAATCAAATACTGCCGTTGGTCTTCAGTAAAATATGCAAACAATGTTGGGATCTGCGTTGTTTGTTTGCCCAAATTCTCCAGGTGCTTTGCTTCCTCCGCAAACA
>JBGSZT010000090.1:0-11781 GCA_041750255.1 Synechocystis sp. | reverse complement strand
TGGTAGAGCTCCATAATAGTCCTGGCTGAAGTGATTTATATCAGCCAGTTTCGGACATCTTGGGCCGCTTCGGTCACGGCATGTCCGTTTTCCTTCTCTTCATCCCGCTAGTCCACCGAGAACTTCCCACTGTCCAGTTGAGAACTTAATCCTAGAAAAAATAAAGCTAAGGATAAATAAAACATCCCTTGTGAATCAGGTATCATTGGTCTTATCCAAATTTCTGATTGGTTCCCTAGTAATGTTGCAATTGAAAATAACAGGGCAATTGGAACTGAAAAATTTAAAATTCTACCAAAAGAAAATAAAAAGAAAGCAGTAAAAGCACCTAAAAGGCTAATGTACAAAAACCATAGGAATGAATTAATTCCTAAAATTTGGGTGAGAAGAACAACCTGAATCTGAAAAAAAGGCCTGAAGCGATTCAGAGTCCTATCATAATTTATCCAAGTTTTAATGGTTTCCCATAGTCCTATATCACTTAGATCTTTTTGCATCACGGGAATTTGATGATCATCAATGAAATAACGAAAACCAGAATCTAATAATCCAGTTTGAGAAGCTGTTATCAAAAAGACAAAGACGAATGCAAGTAACACCAAGAAACTTAGCAAGAAATGTCTGTTATTTAACGTTAAACTTTTTATTCTGCTCATAATCCGTAAACTTCAGAAATAGTGTGAGGTTTGTAGCTTAATGCTTTGATTTTTCATAATACTTGGTGATCATTTTATAAGACTTGACTATCGAGTTTATTTAACTTTTTTTGCTAGTCAGGATGTAGAGAAAATTTATTTAAAATTGTCATGAGAAACACTAATTTAGATAGGGATGTAGTCAGGATTAGAATCTAAACCATAATAATCACGATCAACAAAGCGATAAGCGATTCCAAAGGAAGTTGAGTCATCCAATGTAGATGTTTTCGTGATCATAAAGTCATGTATATTTCCTATATTTCTTATATGAAGCTCGGAGGCCAAACTTTGATAAATAAAATTACGATAATTAAGAGCAAACATTGGACGAGCTAAATAGGCTTTATTCCAACCACATAGAAACATGGATAACTTAAATTTATTTTGGTGCAAAAACAAAAAAAGAGCTTCTGTCAGCTGCGGGTACATTGGATTAAAAAAATCATCAAGAATTAAGATTCCTTCATCAGATAAAACTTGTTCGCAAAACTCTAGATCATTAATTACTGCTCGTCCTGTATGCTCTCCATCAATGTGAACCCAACGGCAGCGATGTCGAATTCCAGAAAAAGATTCAATGGACAAATCATAGGACATTTTCTGGACATATAATCCCCGACCATTTAATATTGGCTCAAGATTGCTTTGTGCTTCTTCGATGTAAGAGGTTCCATCTATAAGAACAAATTCTTCCTGCTCTCTTAGGTGTAGAGAAGACATTAATGCTGAACGCCCTTTGTAGACTCCTATTTCTAGCATGTTTCCAAGTATAAAGTGCTCTTCTTGAATGCAAAGAAGGGAATCCCACAGGACAGCAGCTTGTGCTGAAAAAAAGCCAGGAACCTTATTTTCTAATTCATTAAACTGAATAAGTTTAGATGTAACAAAGTAATTGTCTTTTATTTTGAGCATTGAATTGTCCCTTTTTGAAAATGTAAACTAATTAAGCTGAAAAATAGGTAGCTTGCATAACTGAAGAACACCATTTATGGGACTGGCTAAAAACTTCGTAATCTTGAAAAAAGAAAACGTTACCCAAAGAATTCTCTACAGAGTGACAATAATTACAATAATAACTTACTTGCCAAGTATAATCATCTCCCATGATTCGATAAATGACAATATACCACTTATACTGTTTGTCTCTCATTTCCTTTATTAGATCTTCCAACTTATGAATATCACCCGACTGACCAAAAGACAGATTAGAATCCCAAAACTCTGCAATGACGACAGGATAACGATAACCTCCCATCCCCCGAATAACTTCTAAATCAAAACCTTCAGTATCAATCTTAACCAAACCAATATCTTTCGGTATGTTTCCTGATTCGTGTAAGCTGGCTATACTACTCACCTCTACAGAAATAATATCAGAAAAAACTAGTCCTTCTGGTAATGAATGCAGGTTAATGCTACTGAACAAAGAATAGTGACCATGAATTTGAGATTCAGTAACATCTTTTGCAATATGAAGTTCTCTAATTTCGTTTTTAGAACCGATCGCCAATGGAAAAGCATGAAAATCTAGTTCATTACCTAAACGGTTACTTAATTCTTCAAAAATAGGCTTAAAGGGTTCAAAAGCATAGACCTCATATCCTGCTTTTAAAAGTTCGGCGGAGACATCACCTTTGTTTGCTCCAACATCTATAGCACGCTGATAAGGTAAAAAAGAATAAAGAAAAACCATTAACTGGATTTCAATATTTTCATTATAATCCTTGTCTCCCGAGCATTTAAAACCTTTCTTGATTACTAATGGTGAAGATGCCTGTGACTGGTGAAATTCTTCTAAATTTTTTTTACAAAACTGCTGATGCTCCGAAATATTTGACCATACTTGATTTTGTTGTTTACTCTCTTTTAATAAACCTCCTAAAACTTTTACAGAATCGAGGGAAGCCTGAAGCAAAAAAGCTTGATTTTCTAGAGAGTAATTAATATATTTTTCTAGTGCATTCACTTTTTCAGTGAGTTTTTGAGACAGATTTGAATTGGCAGAAAAATAACTTTCAAACAAAGCGTTTAGAGCTTCAATTTTTTGAATGATATTATCCAATTTTTCTATAAACAAATCCTTAACGATTTTGGCTCGACTAAAAATAGGTAATTTAAACATAATAGTTCTAATGATGAAGACTTTGATTTTTGAGATCAATAAAATTGGATAGAGTTAGTAGCAAAAGAAAAATATCAATAAGCTTAAGAACAATTTTAACCGAATTAGGGACTTCTTTTTGTTATGTCTTTGATAGAATGAATCATTCTAGTAGTCAAAAAGTTTCTCAAAACGATTATCTGCTGGTTTCCCTAATGCTAATGACTTCCAGACCCAATCTCCAATGTCGTGGTCACAGAAGCGTTCCGCGATCGCCACAGTCCTTGATCGTATCGTCTGTTGAACATCGGGTTGCATTATGTAGTCCACCGCCTCAGTAAAACTTTGGGGATCATAAGCACTGACTACTCCAATTTGAAAATGGTTCACAAAATGAGCAATAGAGGTTTTAGTACTTCCTAGAACAATAACGGGAAGATTAGCGACTGCCATTGCAAAAATCGTTCTTCCTGGCAAGCTCAATGTAGAAATTTCAGGACGATCATCTTGCTCATCCAATGTTCCAGTGGGTACGACAATATAGGGATAGTTTTTTAATCTCTTCACTAGTTCAGCTTCGGGGTATAGTCCTAGGGGATTCAGACCCCGCTCCCGAATCTCTGCTGTTGATAACCTTAACCAGGGGTATTGAGTATAGGCTCCATACCAATCCAAGTATTTTCCTGCTCCTCCGACAGCATGACAAATCATCTCAAACCATTTTTCACTCCAGATATTGCCAACTAATACTCCTGTCTGGGATTTACTTAATTCGGCTTGAGGGGTTTGAATAGCTAATTCTAAGTATTGACTAGGTGCAACGGCGGGTAAAATCCAGAATTTAAATCCATATTTTTGTTCGTAGGCATCTCTTAATTCAGGATGGGTAGCAAATCGCACGGAACATTTACTTAAAAATTCTTCCATTAAATCGTCGGGAATATTATTGACGCATATATTTTGATCATCCATAATCCAGGTGGCTAATGGTACTTTAAATAACTCCTTTATAGCGATCGCAGTCCACAATTCATCAGGATGGTAAGGAACACACATAATACGACTTATAGTTATTTCCTTAAGAGCCGTCAAAACATTTTGAAATATTTCTGGACGAGAGGAATTTTTTTGAGGCAAACAAAGGCTAATTTGTCCAAAATTGTGATCACCACTATAGTGGTTATTAGAACGAATAGAAATAATATTGTGGGAATCAGGAAAAACGCGCTTGACTAAAGCTCCAGTTCCGTGGCGGTAATTCATCTCATTGAGAGTGATAACCGCACTTGCATTTTGTAGAGTTCTATCTGCAAGTAATTCAAAATTTAAATCTATAGGTTTGCCCTTATCTAGTGACTCCCATATCCATTCCGATAAATTATTTAAAGTTAATTTTTTTGCGAGTTCAAAACTTTTTGCACGGATTTTTTTCTGCGTATCAGGATGGCAAATATAGCTCAAGGTCTGGCGAAAATCCTTGGTATCATAGTCACAATAAACGCCAACACCAAAACGTTCTACAAAATTGGCAGCTCCACTATGCCCCCCTCCCAAAACAAGAATAGGAGTATGAGATGAGGCAATAATAAAAGGAATACGAGAAGGCAAGCTGAAGGTTGTCATATCTGGTCTATCATCATTTTTTTTCGTTCCTCCCCCAGTAGGAACTAAAGCATAAGGATATTCTTTTAATTTCTGGATTAAAATATTTTCATCATCCAGAAAACCGTGAAAAAAAATACCATCTTTTTGTAGTTCTTCTTCTTCAAACTTAACCCAGTCCCGATTGGGGTTGCCATACCAATCAATATTAACGCCGAGTTTCTTCGTTATTCTTCGTAGATTATCTAACCATGTTTGCCCCCAAATATTGCCAATTAGGATTCCTCTTTGTGAAAATAAAAATTCTTCTGAAGGTAGATTTATTTCTTGAGAAATTATTTTTCTATCAACAACTGGGGGCACAAACCAAAAAGGAATATCATACTTCTCGCTATAAGCATCACACAATTGAGGAGAAATCCCTAAGCAAATTTTTGATCGGTTTAAAACCCCTTGAACTAGATCATCGCTAACTTCACCGCCCGTGATATTCTGGTCATCCATTATATAGGTGCATAAAGGGATATTAAATAACTCTTGAGCTGCGATTGTAATCAAAAAATCCTCTGAAAAATAGGGAATAGCTAAAATTCGCTTGGGTCGGAGCATCCCTAATTTTTGTTGGAGCTTTAGCAGGATTTCGGCATAGGATAAGCCAATGGCGTTAAGATTAATAATATGCTTGCCAAAAGATTGTTTCCCATCGTAAAGATTTCTGGATCGGAGCGAGATAATTCTATCATTATCTTCACTAAATATTCTCTTTAAAAAAACGTCTGTTCCATGTCTTTCATTAACTTCACTATTTGTAATAATCAGATCAAAGTCTTTTGTTTCTAGCAACTGATTGAGTGTCCTAAGCTCATGGGATAACATTGAACGTAATTCAGAATAATTTACGATTTGTTGCATACTAGTTTTAAGGGGTTTACGATAAGATTTAATTGTAATTGCTCAATTAATAACCAATTGGCGCAGGGTGAGGTGATGGCGCGAGAAATAGCCTCGAAAGCAGAAATTTCTTGACGTTTAGCCGTGACAATATGATGATTCCAGCGATTTTATGCCATACTCCAATTGCGATTGATCAAAGGTTTGACTTTGTGAATTTTGTTTGGGATTTTTGGGGGTTTGTAGTGATGAAGCGGCGATCTCGCAGAGACCCGCAACGCAGTGCGCCGGATTGAGCCAATCCACCTCAAAAGCTGGCATAATCCTGACACTATCTCGGGCAAGGGACTGACAAAAACTGTTTATTAGCTAAAATGCTGACATTGTAGCCTGCTCGCTGGGCGGCCTCGGCCACGGCAACACTACATTCGTAGTGATGACCTTGGAGATTAATGAGGGAATGATCAACAATAATGAACTTTGAAGCCGGAGCAATGGTCATGGATAGGGGTAAAAACATAAACCAGACTACACTATACAGGACTCTTCCATTAGACCCAAAGCCAAGGGGGATTGGTCGATGACAAAACCATGGGCGATCGCCAGCCAAGGCCTGACCAAACAATTTGAGCGACACCCCGCCGTTAATAATGTTGATCTAGAAATTGCCGAAGGGGCGGTGTATGGGTTGATTGGCCCCAACGGGGCTGGCAAAACGACTCTTATTCGCCTGTTAGCCATGGCGGAAGAACCTACTAGCGGCGAGATTCATCTTTTTGGCGATCGCCTGGTTAAGGGAGAAGATAACCTATCCTTAAAACAATATTTAGGCTATTTGCCCGACGATTATCCCCTTTACAACGACCTAAGCGTCTGGGATTACCTCGACTATTTTGCTCGCCTTTATTTTTTGCCTGCGTTGCACCGTCGCCATCGCATTCAAGAGGTGTTGGAGCTAGTGCAACTCACCAGTAAACGCCACAGCAAGATTACTAGCTTATCGCGGGGAATGAAGCAACGCTTGAGTCTGGCGCGTACTATTATTCATGAGCCGATTTTATTGCTTCTGGATGAGCCAGTGTCCGGATTAGACCCCTTAGCTCGGATGCAGTTTCGAGAAATTATTAAGGTTTTACAAAACGCTGGCATGACAATCTTAATTTCCTCCCATGTGCTCAGTGATTTGGCCGAACTTTGTACGGCGATCGGAGTGATGGAATTAGGATGTTTGATCGAAAGCACTTCGTTGGATGACCTCTACCGGCGATCGGGCCGACAGCAAATCAAGATTCGAGTTTTAGAACGTCTCGATGACCTGAGGCAAGCCCTAAATAACGATCCTAAGGTGGACGATATTTTAATCAATTCCGAAGCTCAGAGTGTGACCTGTTCCTTTTCAGGCCAGGCGATCGACAGTGCCGCCCTATTACGAGAGTTGATCTTAGACGGCTTTAGCATTACAGAATTTCAACCCTTTCAAGAAAATTTGGAAGAAATTTTTCTAAAATTGGGGCATCAACAGGTGTCCTAAGCTCCCCCCCCACTTATCTGGAGACCCGCCCATGCCTATCCTGAATTTTGCTCCTATGCTTGACCGCCTCGGCGACTGGAATCCTCAATTCTACCGAGAAGTCAAAAGCCGTTATCGTCAACAAAATATCGCCATTATTACTGGTCTGGCTCTCTTGAGTCAGGTTATGGTGTTGTATTTTTTTAACTTGGCTTTACCCGGCCCCAAAGAAACCACGAATCGCTATTGTCTAGGCAGTCCGCCGCCGGGTTGGAACGAGTATTCTGAAAATAGTTACGCCACCAACCACTACTGTATTAAGAATTTTTTGGGTGACTGGATTACCAATTGGCAACTCTGGTGGTTGGATGTTTTTATTACTGTCAGTGTTCTAGGCATTGGCGTACTTTTGGTGGTGGGAGTTTATCTCCTCATCACTGATCTCTCCCAAGAAAATACTCGCGGGACTCTCAACTTTATTCGCCTGAGTCCCCGTTCAGCACAAACTATTTTCTGGGGGAAATTTTTGGGCGTTCCCAGTTTGCTCTACGGGTTTTTGGCACTGTATTTTCCCCTGCATTTTCTGTCTGCTCTGGCGGCAAAAATTCCCCTCTCTCTCCTGCTCAGTTTCTACGCTGTCGTGGCGAGCGCAACCCTGTTTTTTTTCTGGTTGGCTCTTCTTTTTGCTCTAGAACAGGGCAAGGCAAATTTTGGGCAAGCCTTTGCCGTTAGTTCATTTTTAGCGATTATGTTGCTGATCATGACAGTATCCACCCTCCAAGATGGTCACGCAGGGCAGTATTACCTCTGGGATTGGCTAGGTCTGTTTTATCCGGGTCGAGCTTTAAGTTATCTGGCTCAAGGGACGTTTTTGCCCGATCATGCCTTCAACTATTTGTCCGCCGAACACTTGACCAATCTGGTCTGGTATGGTCAGCCTCTGTTTGACCATCCGATTTCGGGTATGGGGTTTATGATTGTCAATTTTTCTATCTGGGGCTATTGGTTTAGTCAGGCCATAGACCGTCATTTTCGCAGTCCCCACCGCTCTAGCTGGAGTAAGGCTCAAACTTATCTGATCACCCTAAGTTTTGTGGTTATGGTGGCAGGGTTTCTTTTCCAAGAAGGTAATAGTATCAGGGGAATAGACCGGGCTAAAATTTCTGATCTGCGTGACAATTTTGTTATTTTGCAGTTTTTCATCTGGACATTTTTCCTGTTTTTAATAAATGCCCTGTGTCTAAATCGGTCTACCCTGCGAGATTGGGCTCGTTATCGTCACCAAGCGCCCAGTCCGCAACGCTCTCTCCTCTGGGATTTGCTTTGGGGAGAAACAAGCCCGCCGGTATTGGCGATCGCCGTTAATCTAGGGATTGTCTTGCTCTACCTCACCCCAATGATCTTCTGGGCTCCTCAGATGAGTCATCGTCTGGCCCTGGGGCTGGGACTTTTCCTAGGTCTGAGCTTTATTTTTATGCTCTCCCTGATTTTTCAGTATGCGACCTTGACCACACGGCTAAACCGACTCATGGTAGGGACAGGATTGATTTTAGTTTCCAGCTTAGCCCCCTTGGCGATCGCCGTTGTTTTTGGAACCCTTAAGGCCCAGGTGATGTGGTTTAGTTTTTTACCGACCGCAGCGAGTCGAGCTGTTACCGTGCAAGGTATTTTTCTCAGCCTGTTGGCGCAGCTTGGCCTAATGGCAACGACAGGTTTATTGCTTCAACGCCATCTCAAGCGCCTAGGGCGTTCGGAAAGCTTTGTGCTCTCTTCTGGGGCGCAGGCCTCTTTGACGCCTCGCTAAAAATCACCAGTCGTCTAGATATTTTTTCGGGGTTTCCCAATCGCTGTAGCGTTGGCTAGGATCCGGCTCTGGCAATTCTTCTAGAGCCAGTTCTGCTTGAATTTGAGGTAATTGAGATAAATCCGGCAGGGGTTCGCCATCAGCGTCGGCGGGCTCCTCCGTCATTTCCCAAGCTTCGGATAGGGGTTGTACCACTTTGGCGATCGCCTCTTTGACAAAGGACTGAATAAATTGCTCCTTGCGGCTGAGCTGAAATTGTTGTTGCACCACGTCGCTGATGCCGCCATCGCCCCAATCCTGGTCTTGACGAAAATATTGTACAAAACTTTTACCCGCAATGCGGGTCAGATAGGCCGCCGTCACGCCCTGAATCACTTTTCCCCCCAGATAGGTTGCCACATGAAATTGCAGAGCCGTCGCCAATAATTCCACCGCGCCCTTGATGATGCCCAGACTGACAAAGGTTTTACCCAGGGAGAGGGCTAATTCTTTACCTCGATCGCCATCAATATCACAGCCATAGACCCGACCGATCTCCACCACCATTTGGGCGTTGACCGCCGCCGTGGCCAACATATCCACCACCGGCACCGGCGTGACTGCAATGACCCCTGCTCCAATCCATTGATAGCGGTCTATAATCCGGTCCGCCTCCCGACGGCGTTGCTGGTCGATTAATATTCGCGCTTCTTTTCCGAGGCGTTGGGACTGCAAAAGAATATTGTCGGCCATCAGGTCTTCCCCCTCGGCTCGCAACACACTCACCAGTCGTTTGAGCAAGTCCCCCAACTCCGGATCCGGTTTTACTCGTAGGCCCGTTTGAATTTGAATATCCGGGGGATTAGCGGCGATCGCCAGAATATCTTCCGGGGCAATTAAGCCCTGGAGGCGACGAGCCAAGGTTTTTTGCAGAATCTCTAGATCCTCATTGGGATAGAGGTCTTTTTTATTCAAAATCAATAAAGAGCGTTTGCCCATCGCCGCCAGGGACGAGAGAGCCTCGTATTCCGATTGACGCAGGTCATTGTCGATCACAAACAACAATAAATCTGCTTCCGTGGCCAATTGTCGCGCCATCTTGGCCCGCTCGGTTCCCGCCACTCCCGCTTCCAAAATGCCGGGGGTATCGGTGATTAAAATCTCTCGACTAAGCCCTTGGATGGGCAAATGATAGATTTCGCCCTCTTGGGTTGTGCCCATGGTGGGCGCCACCGAGCCGCTGATTTTACCCAAAAGCGCATTCACCAAGGAGGTTTTGCCCGCTGAGCCTGTGCCAAAAACCACCAGATGCAGATTGCCCCGTTGGAGATTCGCCTGAATGGCCTGGGCTTTTTGCAGAAGTGCTTCCTTAGCTACCTGGTCTTGGATTTGTTGCACCTGACGGGCGATCGCCTGGAGATTGGCCTTGGCGGTGTCGGCCTTTTGCTCCGGTAGCTTTATTTTGCGGCGTTGAGCTTGCTTCGAGGGCTTAGATTGACGGGATAGATTGAAATAATAAAAAAAGGCATAGATAAGGAGTGCCAACAGTGCCAAAATAAGCAAAATTAGAATATTGCCCAATAATGGGGACGTCCAGGCAACTTGGGAATAGAGCCGTAGAATAGAGTCAATTAGCCAGATCACTAGCCCAAGAATGGCACTGAGACCGACGACCAACGGAATTAAACGAGACGGAGGCATCACATCGAAATTAGGATCTTAGTTGTAGGGTGCTATCAATTTTGCGATACTAACACAGTTGTAACTAGTACAAAATAGGATGAAGTCACGGTAGATCCAACACTGTATTAATTATTTTGAATGATCAAGATCGAAAAATAAGATAACTCCAGTGTTGAATAATCCGACAGGGGATGATAAATTTTTTCCTCCGCTGTAGAGGCTTTTTCGACGACCCAACTGCGATGCAAAAGCCCTCGTTTTTCCAAGATTCGCCAGACTTGGCCATAGACCAAACGAACTTTCATCAATACCACTACTTCGGCCCATTGCAATACCTGCTCTAGCTCCTGGGCATGGTACAAAGCCGGAAGAATGACAAGGCGTTGATCTTGAATGGTCAGGGGAAGCCCCAGAGCCGAGGCTGCTACCATCGGAGAACTCACCCCGGCAATCCGCTCGATTCTTAAAAAAGGATAATCCTGCTGGAGGGTCTGGGCTAAATAGGTGAAAGTACTATAAAAACTAATATCCCCCTCGCAAGCAAAGGCAACATCTAATCCTTGGGCAAGGTAGAGCCACACCACCTGAGCCGCCCGTTGCCAGGCCGTGGTTAGCAGGGTTTCGTCTACAACGTAGGGAAACTCTAGGGCGATGGTTTTTTGCTGTGGGGAAAGGTAAGAACTAATAATTTTCTCGGCAACCCCCACTCTGCCATGTAAACCGGCGGGAAAGGCAACCACCGGACATTTTTGTAGACACTTGAGAGACTTGAGGGTAATCAGTTCTGGATCGCCAGTACCGACACTTACCCCCCAAAGGGTTCCACATTTTTTTGAAACATTAAGACTAGTCAATAGTATCGCCTTTTATAAGGTAGCAATGACAGCGGATACCGTATCAATCTGGTACATCAAAAATGACTGTAATTCCGATCATATTAAAAGATTACCATGCAACTATAGATGTCGAAAGTGCTGTAATGCTTTGTCTGACAGCAATTAATGCCCTCTACAAGATCGATCATGGTACTAATTGACTTTATTTATTTTCGCGTTCTCTAGCTAGAGTTTTTCGATAATCTGTCGCTTCAGCAATCTTGGTAAAGGTCACTTCAGATTTACAAATCCTGAGTTTTTGATCTATTTCGTGCACAACTTTAACTATCTCATTTAATGAAACTCGAAAGAACTCTTTTCTTTCATTTTCTTTATTCATTCTTCTGCTATTGAAATGCTTGTGTAAACGAGTTTCAAGTTCTGGAGCATTTTCGCAAAATATCATAGCATGAACATCAAATGAAAAAGGAACGGAAGCATCACCTAGTTCTTTAACTCGATCCATTGGTTCAAGGCGGCGCGTCATACCGATTTTATCAGCAATTCTCAGTATGGAAATTTAAGCTAATTTGAGCCAACCTTATTGAGAATTACTGCAATAACGATCCTTGAAAAGCTTATTCCTCCGTTGGGAACAGTCCTCAAAAATCAGGCTTGAAGTCAAAATGAGAATTGCT
>JBGSZT010000089.1:0-5820 GCA_041750255.1 Synechocystis sp. | reverse complement strand
AAATGGATGGTCAGCAGGGGCAAAATTAGCGTGGTCGAGTAATTCTCAATCAAAGGGAATTATTCCAAGCTCTCAATTATATTCTTCCTCTTCTAATCCAACGCCTCCAACGCCCTTGCCTTCCCAAAATCTGAGCTACGCCATAAGCACTAATACATCATCTCTAAATGAAGGAAATAGTGGTTCCACCCCAGTCACTTATACGGTAACCCGGAGTGGTGCAACGCAAAACACAAGCAGTGTCAATTATGCGATTACCGGAAGTGCGAGCAATGGTAGTGACTACAACAGTATTGGAGGTAGTAGTGGCGCAACAGGAAGCAATGGCACCATCAACTTTGGGGCTAGTGAAACCAGTAAAACCATTACTCTAAATGTTTTGGGCGATACTTTAGTGGAGCCGAATGAAACCATCCAAATTAATTTAAGTAATGCTACGGCTCCTAATGGCACCGCAACTATTACTAGCGCTAGTGCCACGACAACTATCGTCAACGATGATATTACGGGCGTTCAGCTCTCCACCACCCGAGTAGCTAGTGGGCTAGAAAATCCACTTTTTGCAACTGCCCCCACAGGCGACCTAAGCCGATTGTTCATCGTTGAACAAAAGTCAGGAGCGATCAAAATCCTCAATCTGCAAACCAATACAGTTCTGAGTAATCCTTTTCTGACCATACCTGCTCAAGAATTGCTCAAAACCAGCTATGAGCAGGGACTTCTAGGCCTGGCTTTCCATCCCAATTATGCCACCAACGGTAAGTTTTACGTAAGCTATACTGCCCCAGTGGGTGGTCCCGCTGGACAAACCAAAGTTGTTGAATATCAGGTTAGTGCCAACGACCCCAATATTGCCAATCCGACTCCAGTCCGCACTATTCTTACCATTAATCAGCCAGAGGTGAACCACAATGGAGGATGGCTGAGTTTTGGGAAGGATGGCTTTCTATACTGGGCCTCTGGAGATGGGGGTGGAAACGGCTATCAGCAAGGTAATCAGGATTTATCTCACAATTCCCAAATAATCACTGATAATCTTCTAGGAAAAATTCTTCGGATTGATATTAATGGGGATGCCTTTCCCAACGACCCTAATCGTAACTACACCATCCCCAGCACCAATCCCTTTGTCAATAAAACTGGGGATGACGAAATTTGGGCTTACGGACTCCGTAACCCCTGGCGACCTACTTTTGATCGGCTGACTGGGGATTTTTATATCGCTGATGTCGGGCAAAGCAAAGTGGAGGAGATTAATTTTCAGCCTGCTTCTAGCAAAGGGGGCGAGAACTATGGCTGGAATAGCTTCGAAGGAACCCAGCCCTATACTGTGGGTTCTTCAGTCGGGCTTACCTTTCCCATCCATGAGTATAGCCACTCATTAGGTCAATCAGTTACGGGAGGCTATGTCTATCGCGGTCCGGTATCAGAGCTTAGTGGCACTTACTTCTTTGGAGACTTCAGCTCTGGAAAAATTTGGTCGTTTAAATACCTCAACAATACCATCAGTCAATTGACTGATCGCACCGCTGAGTTTACCCCACCGACCGGACAAGGAGCAATCGGGAATATCTCCTCTTTTGGTGAAGATGATGCTGGCAATCTCTATGTCGTTGACTATGACGGGGAAATTTTTCGGCTTAATGTTAAGTAAGGGAATGCTCCTAATCCATTTGTCAAGTTAGAAAACGATGATGCCAACCCAGGGACGACGCAAAGCTAAAGGATCTTCTCCACCTCGGCGACTCCTACCATACGGAATAACAACAATTATTATCGGAATGTCGTCTTTATCCCTGTCTAATAAAGTTCGCGGCTTTACTTGAGATTAATCCCTTCCCTCCGTAAACTCGGAGGGAAGGGATTATTTTGTGATATTGGCTAGGACCTCGGAGGTTAGTTGGTTAATTTGGTCTAAATTAAATTTTTGCTGGGCTTCTAGCCGTGCCTGTTGAGCAACAGCTTGTGCCTGCTCAGGATTTATTTTAATTGTTTGTATTACCCTGCTTAATTGCTGATAATCTTCAGGCTCAACTAGCCAACCAGTTGTTTCAGGGGAAATTAACTCGGTCGCCCCACCAGCATTTGAAGCTATCACAGGCTTTCCGCACAACATGGCTTCCACAATTACTCTACCAAAGGGTTCTGGCAAAACTGAAGTATGAACAATAAGATCGCACATTTTCATAAGGGGAATAATATCAGTTTGAAATCCGAGAAAATGCACCTGATTATTAAGCCCTAAATGCTCCAATTGGTGAGTTAATTGGTTTAGATAATCATCTTCTCCAAATAAGGCTCCTCCCACAAAAATCACACTAATATCCTTAGGACAATGGGACAAGGCTTCTAGTAATATGTGTTGTCCTTTCCAAGGCGATAAACGACTAAAACTGCCAATTATAAATTTATCTTCTAATCCTAACCGTTGCTTGTATTCAGTTGTTTTAGTACAATTAATTTGATATTTTTGGAAATTAAATCCGTTATAAATAACAGTTGTCAATTCTTCTTTTCCTTTTGCTTCTATAAAGGCAGATTGACTAGCCTTAGAATTACAAATAACTAAAGAGGCAATATTATTTGCTAGAGTAACAGCGATACGTTGATTACTTACACTAAAATGTTTGAGAGAAAGAATATCATGAAGATGATAAACTAGTGGGCGACGACTAAAAATGCTAGCCAATGCTCCTACTACAAGTGCTTTTTGAGTATTTGCATAGATTATATCGTAGTCTTTAGCAACTTTGGCAATATCAATTGCTAAAACAATTAAGGATTTAAGGCTACCAAGAGACTTGATAAAACCACTATTTTTTTTGACTTTTATGGTGGTTATTTTCGATACTTGATAATTAATATTTGTCTTCTCTAACTCTTTTTCAAATTCACCATCTTCAAAGAGAAATACTAAACAAGTTTCTCGGTAAAATCGAGCTAAATCTAGTAAGCATAGTTCGGCTCCACCTAGTTTTCCACTTTGATCTAGAAATAGGATTTTTGGCATCGAGTTTAATATTTTAGTGCGGTTTCATACACTGCTTTAATTTTAGGGGCGATCGCCGACCAAGCGTAATTTTTTTGGACATAAGCTTGACAGGCTTGGCTGCTAGGTAGTTGGCGCTGGCCGGAGAGGATGTCTTTAATTCCTTGAGTGAGATGATGGGTCGAAGAACTTTCAAATAGTAAGTCTTGACAAAACGGCTGTAAAGTTTCAGGGATGCCTCCCACTGGTGTCCCTAAAACAGGAGTCCCAGTAGCTAGAGATTCAATAAGAATCAGTCCAAACCCTTCAAAGGCGACAGTGGGGACGACGGAAAAATTAGCAGCACGGTAGGCTAAGGGTAGCTGTTCTTCAGGTAGATAGCCGAGTAACTGGACATTCTTCTGCAATTCTAATGCTTCTACCTGCGCTTGTAAGGTTGCCGAGATCGCACCCGTACCAGCTATATATAAGAGAATATCAGGATAAGATAGGCGAACTTGAGCGATCGCAGTAATCAAATTTTCTAAGCCCATGCGTTTGGCTAGCCGACGTACGCAGAAAATAATCGGTCTATCTTGACTCCAGCCTAGGGTTATCCGTGCTTCATGGGGAGAGAGAGTCAAATTAAATCGTTCTGGATCTACCCCTCCAGGTACGATATGAATGCGATCTAAGGGAATTTGATATTCCTGATGCAAAGTATCCCGGAAGCTTTGGGAAAGGACGATAAACTTTGCAGCTCGCTTGTAACAAATTTTCTCTAAGGATTTTTTGAGATCCCTAACCAGAGGTTTGTTCCCTTCTATCGTACTCTCAAGCGCCCAAGGCCCATGAAAGTGAACCACTAAAGGACGATCAGCTAGCTTATCCAGCACAGGAAAGGTATAGAGAGCAAAGTGAGAGGCAATTAAATCATAATCGTTCACTTGCAAAAGTCGGTGAACAGACTGTCTTTCACCAATCCAGCGCTGCCAGAGAGGAGCGTTAGGGTAAGCAAAAGCTTGAACCAGACTCCTTGAATCTGTAGCAACATTGGCTGAACCGACGACCAGCCCACTGACTCGTACCCCAACTTCCGGTAGATGACGGATCAAGTCGTAATAGACACGATCAAGCCCTCCTCCCCGCTCAGGAAACCATTCTAGACCTATTTGTAGAGTTTTCATTTCAATGCTAGGAATTTATTTATTGTACGCACTTGAGCTATGGAGGACTCATCCACTTGTATATCAAAGACGCGCCAGACAAGAAATTCATGGTTTTCCATTATCGTTAAAGCGTTCAATGATGAGTTCGTAGAGTTTCTCGTAATCTTGAGCAATTTTACCGATAGACAAAGTCGGCGTTGCTGATTTGCAATATGAATCTCTAAAAATACCACTTTTTAAACCTTGATTCAAACTACCTTCTGGATATGTGCAAGGTTCGCATTCATACCTGAATTAAGCAACGCCAGAAAGTCTTCTCAACATACTTCTGCCCGGCTACTCCTAGCTCTTTACGAAGGTCATTGTTCCCTATAAGCATGAGAATGGCTCGTGCCAAACTATCTGGATCTTTAGGAGGGACAAGTAGACCGGTTACGCCATCCTGTACAACAATCGAACCACCCCGTAAATCACTGATAATTGTTGGTTTTCCAAGGCACATAGCCTCAACCATCACTCGGTTAAATTCTTCGTTCTCGGAGACGCAGGCAAAGATATCCAGGCGTTGCTTAATTCAGGTATGAATGCGAACCTTGCACATATCCAGAAGGTAGTTTGAATCAAGGTTTAAAAAGTGGTATTTTTAGAGATTCATATTGCAAATCAGCAACGCCATTGTGGGCGTTGCTTAATTCAGGTATGAATGCGAACCTTGCACATATCCAGAAGGTAGTTTGAATCAAGGTTTAAAAAGTGGTATTTTTAGAGATTCATATTGCAAATCAGCAACGCCAGAATAAAATATTTTTGGACATCGTCATCTGGGCACCTCGAAAATAAAAACAGTTCGTATCGTCCTAGCAACCTAACACGTAAGCTATACAGCGGATGCCGTATCAGTCTGGCACCTCGGTGACGGGCACAAGTGGCTTAAACCCTTACTGGCTATACATTTTATGAAGGAAGTCTTCTTCGTACTATCCGACTTGTCGGATCTGTGGGAACGAGAGAATAAGGCCTTCAGGCAGGTGATCGAGTCCGCAACAAGAACACGGTAACTTCTTTAGGTCTAATCATCAAAACCTTATACAGTGAATCTTTCGGAGTATGTTATTGTCAACAAGCAACTCTTTGTGGCGGTGACTAATTACGAATTTTCTTATTCCGTACTGAGTTAAGGGGGTTGACATCTCTCTCTCTTAACTTATTGTCCGATTTCCGAGGAGCATTATATTCCCCAAGTAAGAGGTAAGCTGCAAGACGATTCGAACGTGCGACTGCTATGAATAAAACACAACACAGACAAATCAAACTGCTTACAAGAATTTTGGTAATTATCGAATACGGAGTAAGCGACCATCCCAGTTCCTCGGCAACGAACTCAAAAATCTCGAGAAACCCGAAGTGAGCTAAATAGATGCCATAAGAGCAACACAAAAGTTGACGCACGTATACAGTATTTATATCGAAAAACCAGTTTAGCCCGAGTGCCGCGATGCCATAGCCGATTATGGGACCCCGCATAATGCCCAAACTGTTAAGTGGCTGGACAGTGGGAAGTTCTCGGTGGACTAGCGGGATGAAGAGAAGGAAAACGGACATGCCGTGACCGAAGCGGCCCAAGATGTCCGAAACTGGCTGATATAAATCACTTCAGCCAGGACTATTATGGAGCTCTACCAG
>JBGSZT010000088.1:0-9400 GCA_041750255.1 Synechocystis sp. | reverse complement strand
GCTGGTAGAGCTCCATAATAGTCCTGGCTGAAGTGATTTATATCAGCCAGTTTCGGACATCTTGGGCCGCTTCGGTCACGGCATGTCCGTTTTCCTTCTCTTCATCCCGCTAGTCCACCGAGAACTTCCCACTGTCCAGTTTGTTAAGTTCATGGGACAAATCTTGAAGGTGCTTCGTCTGGCTCGATTTTACCGATTAATAGTGATCCGCTACCTAACACGACCCAGCGCAAATCCCAATAATAGTACTCAAACATAGTTAATGGTTCCCTTCAAGAAAGACGACGGGGCCGAGGGACTACAATTATTGGGGATAGTTACATGATTTACTGTTTTTTAATGCCCCCCCAAGCCCAACCCTATGGATTTATTAGAGTATCAAGCGAAAGAATTATTTAAAGAGGTCGGCATTCCCATTTTGCCGTCCCAAACAATCCATCACACCAGTGAGCTTAAGCGCTTGCAAATGCCCTATCCTCTGGTGCTCAAGTCCCAGGTACGAACGGGGGGACGGGGTAAGGCGGGGGGAGTCCGGTTTGTGGAAAATACCATTGATGCGATCGCCGTCTCTACCGCGATTTTTCACCTCTCCATTGCGGGGGAATATCCAGAGGTGATTTTGGCGGAGGCCCGCTACGATAGCCAACAGGAATTTTTTCTGGCGATCGTCTTGGATTATCAGCGTCAACGCCCCGTGCTTTTGGGCTCTAGTCAGGGCGGCATTGATGTGGATGCGCTGCTGCAAGAGATGCAGAGTGTTAGCTTGACCGAACCGTTTTCTCCCTTCTATGCCCGTCGCCTAGCTATTCAAATGGGATTGACTGGCCCCTTAGTGCCGGCGGTGAGCGAGATCATTGAAAAAATGTATCAATTGTTTATCCGCTATGACCTAGACTTAATCGAAATTAATCCTCTCGGCATTCGCCAGGGTGAGGTGATGGCCCTGGATGGCAAAATTGCGGTCAATGACCAGGCGATCACCCGTCATGGGGATTTGTGCTCGTTGGTGGAAATTAATTCCGCCGCTGCCATACCCCGCTGGATTAAAGGAGACCCCACGGCCCAGGTGGGCATGATTAGTAATAGCTATGGACTGACATTGAGTAGTTGGGATGTGTTGCAGGAGAGTTCCTTGTCAGTGATGGGAGCTTATATTCTGGATGACGATAATGGCGATCATTCCCTAACGGAGCAGATCAATCAGGCCCTGATTGCCTTTAGTCAATCGGAGACCCTAGCGGCGGTGTTGATCAATATCCTCACTAGCCCAGACAGCGCCGACGCGGTGGCCACCTGCCTTGCCCAGTATTTTCCGGAACCAACGTCTCCCCTGGGCGAAGACCGCCTCATCCGCGCCACGGCGGCCAATACCCCCCAACGCGAACGCTGGTCTAGTCGTACCGCCCATCGCACTACCCCCCTGCCGGTGGTAATTCGACTCTCCCAGGGCGACCTCACCGCCTACGCGGAGCAATGTCGCCATCTGCCGGTATATTGGTTCAACGCCCTTGATCAGGCGATCGCCAAACTGGTGGCTCTGTTTCCGTTAACTCAGGATTACTAACCCATGCTGACCGAATCAATCCCTAGCTTTATCTCTCCGGCGATCTCCTGGAGTGAATTGACCCAAACGCAAACCCTCAAGCTGGGTGTCTTGGCCTCCGGCAGTGGCAGTAATTTTGAGGCGATCGCCGAGGCCATCCAGCGTCAAGACTTAAAGGCCCAAATCCAAACCGTGGTCTACAATAACCCCCAGGCTAGGGTGCAAGAGCGGGCGCAAAAGTGGGGCATTTCGGCTCAATTGCTCAATCATCGGGATTATTCTGACCGGGAAGCCCTAGACCAGGCGATCATTGAGCATTTTCGGGACAAGGACGTGGAATGGGTGATTATGGCGGGCTGGATGCGAATTGTTACCCCGGTTTTGTTAAATCACTTTGCCCAGCGGGTGATTAATATTCACCCCAGTTTATTGCCCAGTTTTCGGGGAGTGAATGCCGTGGAACAAGCCCTGGCCTCCGGGGTCAAGGTCACAGGCTGTACTGTTCACTATGTCCAACTGGATGTGGATAGCGGCCCGATTATTGCCCAAGCCGTGGTTCCGATTTTACCCCAGGATACCCCTGCCAGCCTCCATGCCCGCATTCAGCGCCAGGAACATAAAATTTTCCCGTTGGCGATCGCCCTAGCGGCCCAGCAGAGTCAAATCCAAAAACCTTAGCCTGAGCTGATAATGTTAAACTCGGGAAGATTGATTTTTTAGTTTAGTGAAGCTTTGATTCTTCGGAATTGAGTGCCAATGGTTTTGGATATGAAAAAATATAGCCCGTCCCTCCGCCAAGAACCCCGCTTTGAACCCGCCGCCGTATTGCCCATTACCCGCGATACCTCTTTGATTGATTGGCTTGAACAGACCAATCGCCTCATTCCCCGCGAACCTGTTGAAGCTATTATCACCCCGCCTCTGGATGAAGATGTTGATATTTCAGAACTCATGGATGGGGATGACCATCTCTACGATGACGTCAGCGATGATGATGGTGACGACGATTAGGCTCAAGTTCTGGCAATAGGGTGGGGAGATAACGCGATGGTTGAACTAAAATCCACTGAGCAATCTCTGTGGAAAAAACCCACAGGATTCAGTCTCTTGGTGCTCTTGATTTGTCTGCTAGGCGGTCTAATCACCTGGCTGAGTGCCGACCTGGGGCAATTCCCCCACCAGAGTTTAATGCTTTTGTCTCCCCTGGTGCTTACCGCCCTGATCACTGCCCTACTTGGGTTTTGGCTTGTCCCCGTCTTGCGTCGTCTCAAGGCCGGGCAGGTGATTCAAGAAGACGGTCCCCAAAGCCACCTCAAAAAAGCGGGCACACCCACCATGGGGGGCATTTTTTTTGTGCCCGTTGCCGTGGTGATCGCCTTAATTTGGACGCAGTTTGACCGGGATGTCCTGGCGGTGTCCCTGGTGACCCTTGGCTACATGGGCATCGGTTGGATCGACGATTGGCGAATTTTACAGCAACAATCCAATAAGGGCCTCACTCCCAAACAAAAACTGTTTCTCCAGATCGGCATTGCCAGTGTATTTTGCTTCTGGTTGTTTTTCAGTCAAAATCCCGACACAGTCCCCCGCTTTACTGATGTGCAACTGCCGGGGATCGTTTTGCCCTTGGGGCTTTTCTTCTGGCTCCTGGCGGGCTTTACCCTGGTGGCGGAGAGTAATGCGACCAATTTAACCGATGGTGTGGATGGCTTGGCCGCTGGCACAGCGGCGATCGCCTTTATTGGGCTAGGGTTACTGGTGGTCCCGGAGTCCGCCGAACTCGCTGGATTTTGTGCCTGTGTGAGTGGCGGCTGTGTTGGCTTTTTAGTCCACAATCGCAATCCCGCCAAGGTTTTTATGGGGGATACGGGATCTCTCGCCCTAGGCGGTGGGCTCGCGGCGGTGGGCCTCCTCAGTGGACACCTCTGGGGCTTGCTCCTGCTCAGTGGCATTTTCCTGGCGGAATCCCTCTCGGTCATTGCCCAGGTGACCTACTACAAAGCCACCAAAGGCCCCGATGGCAAAGGCAAACGCCTCTTCAAAATGGCTCCCCTGCACCATCATTTTGAATTAAGTGGTTGGGCAGAAACCCAGATTGTCGGTATTTTTTATATCGTTAATACGCTCTTGGCGATCGTGGCTGTTTTTACGTCTCGTTAGGATAAATAGAGCGTTTAGAACGAAGCTAGTTAGAATGGGCTGTGGCGGGTCTTATTTAAAACCGTCGTATATTTTTGAAAGCAGACTGCGTGAAGACTTATCCCCTAGCCAATTTTACCCTTGCCGACCTTTTTCCCTTTGCCCTAGATGATTTTCAACTCGAGGCGATCGCCGCCCTAGATGACGAAAAATCAGTGGTGGTCTGTGCGCCAACCGGCTCCGGCAAAACGGCGATCGGAGAATATGCCATGTATCGGGCATTATCACGGGGGAAACGGCTTTTTTATACCACTCCCCTCAAGGCCCTATCCAATCAAAAAGTACGGGATTTTCAAGACCAATTAGCAAAATTAGGCGTTGCTGAGCCAGAACGAGCCGTGGGCCTCATTACCGGGGATATTGTCATCAATGCCAATGCGCCGGTGGTGGTGATGACCACAGAAATTTTCCGCAATATGCTCTACGAAACTCCCATTGGGGAAGTGGGAACATCCCTCGAAAATGTAGAAACGGTGGTTTTTGATGAATGTCATTACATCAGCGACCGCGGACGGGGCACCGTCTGGGAAGAGTCGATTATTTATTGCCCTGCCAGTATCCAACTCGTGGCTCTTTCGGCCACCATTGGCAACCCCGAACAATTGACGGAATGGATCAATCAAGTCCGCACAGGCAAATCTTTTAAGCTATTATCCCCGAGTGAAAAACGATCCCTGGTGCCGACCTGTGTTTTAGTCAACTCTAACCATCGTCCCGTTCCCCTGCATTTTCACTTCAGTACTCGTAAGGGCTTATTTCCCCTGCTCAATGAGCAAAATACTGCCATTAATGCACAACTTGTTAAAAAACAAGTCAAATCGCCCCATCGTCGCCTACGTCGAGAAGACTGTCCCTCCGTCTTAATGGTGCTAGAGCAATTGCGAGAGCGGGATTTTCTGCCGGCTATCTACGTTATTTTTAGTCGTCGGGGCTGTGAGCAAGCCGTACAGGAATTAGCTCACTTGACGCTGGTGAATCCCGAGGAATCTGAAAGTATTCAGATCCAACTCCTAAATTTCTTTTTTGAGCAAAATCCCCTCCTACGGCAACACCTCCACTATGATCTGGAAGATTCCCAGGCGGATCTAGTACAGGCTCTAGAAGATTATTTTCAAAATCCCCCGGATAAGATACAAGAACTGTTGACCTTTTTTGCCCTCAATCCTGAACGCACCTTTCAGCTTTGGCAATGGATCGCCGAATGCTCCCCCATGACCCGCATTGAGCAGATCGAACCCCTGTTGCGGGGCATTGCTGTTCACCACGCCGGGGTTTTGCCCAGTTGGAAAGAATTGGTGGAACAACTCTTTGAGCAGGGGCTAATTAAAGTGGTTTTTGCCACGGCAACCCTTTCGGCAGGGATCAATATGCCCGCTCGGACTACCGTTATTTCTGCCCTGTCGAAACGCACCGACGATGGCCACGCCATGCTCAAGGCCTCGGAGTTTTTACAAATTGCGGGGCGGGCGGGTCGCCGGGGCATGGATGATGTAGGCCATGTGGTCACAGTGCAAACACCCTATGAAGGGGCCAAGGATGCTGCTTTTTTATCCCTCGCGCCTCCCGATCCGCTCAGGAGTTGGTTTACGCCCTCCTACGGCATGGTCTTGAATCTGTTACAAAAGCATAGCCTAGAGCAAGCGAAGGACCTGCTAGAGCGGAGTTTTGCCGAGTATTTAGCGCAATTTGAACTGGAACCCACCAAGGCGGCGATCGCCGATATTTTGTCGAAATTAGCCCAATGGGACATCAAATTAGCCGGAGTTGGTGAGCGGGATATCCGCAGTTACGAAAAATTCCGGGGACGACTGCGCGAAGAAGAACGACTCTTAAAACTGCTGGAACAACAGGCCGAAAAAGCACGTAAACATGACCTCAAAAACCTAGTCCCCCAACTGCAACCGGGGAATTTACTCTATCTCAAAGGGAGATTTGTGAAAACCGCCGTCCCCCGTCTGGCGGTGGTGGTTTTGTCGTTGACCAGTTCTGGTAAATTGCCAGATCTTCTTTGTTTAGCCGCCGATAATCGCTGGTATCAAGTCACGGCGGCGGATATTTTTGAGGTCTTAGACACCCAGTCTATGTCTCTCAATCTGCTTGGGGTAACGCTCCCCCCTTTAGAAATTCTCGCGCCGGGTAAACCCCACAAGGGCGATGAAACAAGCCAAGGGTTAGCCGAGCAATTAATCGCCGATAATTTTCCCCTGCAACTGCCAGCGGAAGTCCTAGAGCAAAAAAGCCGAGTTGACCATGTCCAGAAATTATTAGCGACCCATCCCCTACAAGAACACAAACATCCAGGCCGCTTGATCGAAGGCTACCACCAGCGAGTGCATCTCCGCGAAGCTCTCGAAAAACGTCAAAATGACTACGCTCGTTTGCAATCGCGTCAATCCTACTATTGGCAGGAATTTCTTGATTTGATTGCGATTTTGCAAGAATTAGATGCCCTAGAAGATTACATTCCTACGCCCCTAGGGGAAGCCGCCGCTACCCTGCGAGGAGAAAATGAACTCTGGTTGGGCTTAGTTTTTATGTCCGGCAAGCTTAATCATCTTTCTCCCCAACATTTAGCCGTTGCTGTCAGTGGTTTGATTACAGAAACCCTGCGCCCTGATACCTGGAGTCGATTTCCCGCTCCCCAGGAGGTATTGGCGGTCTTTCGTCCCAGCAAGGATTTGAGTTTATTATTATTTTTACTGCGCTGTCAGAGTCAGTCCCCTGACCTGTGGCAACTGGCGATCGCCGCTTATTATTTAAGACGGATTAATCTCTGGGAAATCCGCCGTAAATTAATCCAGACCCAAAATCGTCACAGTATCACCATTCCCCTCTGGCTGGAAATTGAACTGATGGGGTTAGTCGAGCAGTGGGCCCTCGGCATGGGCTGGGACGAACTATGTAATCAAACCAGTATTGATGAAGGTGATCTAGTAAGATTACTACGCCGGACGATCGATTTACTCTGGCAAATACCTCAAATTCCCAACATCTCACCCCGCCTCAAGGCCAAGGCACGGGAAGCCGTAACCCTGATGAAGCGGTTTCCCGTTTAGCTCTAAAGCCGTTTGGCCGCAAGCATGGTAATGTCATCAAACTGGTCTGCCATACCAATATGATCCATCACCTGATTGGAAATATATTGAATGGTTTCTTGCGCCGAAATAGAGGACGTGTGTAATGCGGCCCGTAAGCGCTCATTATTAAAAAATTCTCCATTTTCAGACTTAGCTTCCGGGACTCCATCGGTATAAGCCACGAGTAAATCTCCGGCGTCCATCTCGATTTGTTTAATCTGAAAGGTCATATTGGGGAGCATTCCCACCGCTGGCCCCGTTGAGTCTAAAGTATGTTTAATCTGATGGTTGGCATCTAAAATATAAATTGCCTCGTGTCCTCCACTCACATACTCCATTTTGCCAGTTTCCAACTCGATGACACCAAAAAAAATGGTGGCAAACATTCCTGTTTCCGCATGGTTAATAGACACATAATTATTAGCTAGGCGAATAGCTTCTAGGGCTTTCCCGCTAATGCCGGAATTAGAATTATCTTGAAAGGCTAAAATAGAGAGACCATCTAACGTTGTTTGCCCAGAAAAAATACGAATTAAACTTCGAAATAAGCCCATAAAGAGAGCCGCACCGACCCCTTTATCGCACACATCCGCAATAACTAAGCCCACATGGTTATTCGGCAATTCAAAAATATCGTAGAAATCTCCAGCCAGTTGGCGAGCGGGACTAAAAAAGGCATCAAATTCCCATCCAGACTTCGATAGAATCCGGGCCGGCAGAAAATCTTTTTGCATCTGACGCCCTTTATCTAATTCCTTTTCTAGAATTCTAGAAAGAGCTTCCACCTGTTGAGTATATTGTTGTTCTTTGTCCCGCAAACGCTTTCTTTCTAGGGAAGAGTTAATGCGAGCATTCAATAAAACAGGATTAAAGGGTTTGGGCAAGAAATCTTCTGCACCAATTTCGATACAACGAATCACACTTTCTAGCTCATCAAGGGCTGAAATCATAATCACGGGAATATGTTGAAAACTTGGATTATTTTTTAAATAATTTAAAAATTGATAGCCATTTATTTCGGGCATGATTAAATCTAGCAGAATTAAATCATAGTCACTATTGCTTAGGGTTTCTATGGCTTGTTTAACGCTTAAATTGGTGGTAACCTGATGACCTTTGCGGGATAAATTTCTGGACAATAATTCCAAATTACTGGGGGTATCATCAACAACGAGTATTTTTCCTGTCAATGTATCAAGATTTTCTGTTTCGCCATCGGAGTTTGGCAGAGCCGTCGAAAGAGCGGCTAACGAATCGAATGATAATTGATTTAGATCTAAGGATTGGATAAAAGTATCAATCATACTGTCTGCATGATTGACTAGTTCAAATAATTTTGACGCTGCAATGCGAATCTTTTCGGCATCTTCTTTGCTTTCTACCTCGGTCAGATTATTTAGCAAATCTTCAGAATGAGTTATAATTTTTTTTGCCAAATTCCCCATTACTAGCGGTATTTTTTTGATCGAGTCTTCAAGATCAAATTTATATTCCTCATCTTCATTTCTTGGATTAAGTAAATCACTAATAATTTGTAAGACTTCTTTCACACCAAGCAACACTTCATCAATGATTACTAAGGCAGAACTATTAGTCTCATCGAGGTCTTCTTGAAGTAGTTCTCCGTAGCCAATGATGGCATTGATGGGAGTCCGGAGCTCATGGCGAATAAAACCGATTAGATTAGCTTGATTAAGGTGTTCGAGTTGGTAAGACATTTTTTATTTTCTTGATTATTGTAGTAATGTTTCGACTTTTTCTAATAATCGTTTGATTTCAATGGGCTTGGTATCATAGTCATTACAACCCGCCGCTAGAGCTTTTTCTCGATCGCCAGACATGGCATGGGCTGTCAAGGCAATAATCGGAATCTCCTGGGTTTCAGGATTATTTTTAATGGTTTGGGTGGCCGTCCAACCATCGATAATGGGTAAGCTCATATCCATAAGAATTAGTGCTGGAGCTTCAGAACTGGTCATGGCGATCGCCTGCTCTCCATCAACCGCTATCACCACTTCATATCCCCGTCGAATCAGACGCCTGGATAGCATATCACGATTCATTTCATTATCTTCTACCAGAAGAATTTTTACCATATTTCTAACCTACTAACTAGAATTTAAAGCATCATCTAGGGGCACTTTGCCATGATCGTGGCGATCTATGACGTCAAGATTCCATTGCTCCGATAGAATTTCATGCAACTACCAAAACGTAATGAATTATTGTATCAGTCTAACCTCCCTTTCGTAAAGTTTTATTGATAATTTTTATGGCTATTTATAATTCTTTGCTCATTTTAAGCATGGGAGAGGATATAATGCTTATACACTAATTCCAAGGCATATCATCTAAATGTTAATGTGTTGGCAGTCTTTTCAAGATCTCACTATTCATCCTTGACAACAGTTCTTTTGTGCGTGTCAACCAAGTCTATAAAGCAGCAATTCTCAGTATGGAAATTTAAGCTAATTTGAGCCAACCTTATTGAGAATTACTGCAATAACGATCCTTGAAAAGCTTATTCCTCCGTTGGGAACAGTCCTCAAAAATCAGGCTTGAAGTCAAAATGAGAATTGCT
>JBGSZT010000087.1:0-10410 GCA_041750255.1 Synechocystis sp. | reverse complement strand
TCGCCTATTTGAATCGATTGAAGAGCTAGAAGCACTTGTCAATAAGCTGTTAAATGAGGGGGAACTTGTAATAAATTGGGGGCGTAATATTAAAAATAAGGGGAATGCTGTGGACGCAATTTAAATGCACAACAGCTTATCAACAATCATCAGCATAGGGGTTTTGTCCTTATTGCTGGTCGTTACCTCTGGCTTTTGGTGGTTTCCCGCCCTAGCCCAAAAAATCAACGGCGTACCGGGTTCCCCCAGTGCCACCATGTCCCTCAGTGGGGAGCAACTTCCGGCCCCCGCTCCCAAATTTGGCGGTGTGATCAAGGACGACGCTTTGCAGTCCAAGCCTTGGTGGGCACCCCGCATCGTACCGCCCAAGGATGCCCCCAACGTGCTGCTGATCATCACCGACGATGCCGGATTCGGCGTACCGAGTACCTTCGGCGGTGTGATTCCAACCCCGACGATGGATCGCATTGCTAGAGAGGGCTTGCGCTACAACCGGATGTTCTCAACGGCGTTATGTTCGCCAACGCGGGCGGCGCTGATTACCGGACGCAATCATCACTCCGCTGGGTTCGGTGTGATTTCTGAGCAGTCCACCGGCTTCCCCGGCTACAACAGCATCATTGGCCAAGACAAAGCGACCATCGGTCGGATGCTAAAGGACAACGGCTATTCCACCGCTTGGTTTGGTAAGGATCACAACGTGCCAGCATTCCAAGCTAGCCAAGTTGGCCCCTTCGACCAGTGGCCGATCGGCATGGGCTTTGAGTACTTCTATGGTTTCGTCGGCGGTGATGCTAACCAATGGCAACCCAACCTCTTCCGTAACACGACGCAGATTTATCCCTTCAAAGGACAGGAAGGGAAATGGAACTTGATTACCGGCATGGCTGACGACGCGATCGACTACATGACGCGGATGCATCAGATCAGTCCAAGTAAACCGCTCTTCATTAAATACGCCCCCGGCGCTACCCATGCACCGCACCACCCTACCCAGGAATGGGTGGACAAAATTCACAACCTGCACCTGTTTGATGATGGCTATGAAAAACTGCGGGATCGCATCTTCGAGAACCAGAAGAAACTCGGCGTAATTCCCAAGGATGCGAAGCTAACGCCCTGGCCTAGTGACGTACTGAAACCGTGGGATCAACTCACAGCCGACGAGAAGAAGCTCTTCATTCGTCAGGTCGAGGTCTTCGCCGCCTACAGTGCCTATAACGACTACGAAGTTGGGCGTGTGGTTCAGCAATTCCAAGATCTCGGCAAGCTTGACAATACATTGGTCATCTATATCAACGGCGACAACGGCACCAGTGCTGAGGGTGGCCCTCTGGGTACGCCAAACGAGGTCGCTTTCTTCAATGGTTTGAATAAGCTGCCTGCTGATGTACAGCTGAAGTTTTATGATGTCTGGGGTACTGAGCAGACCTACAACCATATGTCAGCCGGTTGGTCATGGGCTTTCGATACCCCATTTGACTGGTTCAAACAAAATGCTTCCCGTTTGGGTGGCGTTAACCAGAATATGGTGGTGTCTTGGCCAGCGCGCATCAAGGATAAAGGAGCTTTACGGGAGCAGTTTGTCCATGTGATCGATGTCGTGCCGACTATCCTAGAAGCCGCAGGCATCCGCCCGCCGGAAGTAGTTGATGGCATCCCGCAGTCGGCGATCGAAGGCACCAGTTTCCTGTACACCTTCGACTCCAAGAATGCCAAGGCTCCTTCCCGCCACACCACTCAGTACTTTGAAATGATGGGCCAGTGGGCGCTGTATAAAGATGGCTGGGTACTTAGCACCAAGGTAAACCGGGCCCCGTGGGAAGCATTTGGCCCCGCCAACCCAGATCCGCTGAACAATCAGGTATTCCAGCTTTACAATCTGAACGATGACTTCACTCAGTCTCAAGACATCGCGGCGCAAAACCCGCAGAAGGTGAACGAAATGAGGCAGGAGTTCGTTGCAGAGGCCAAAAAGTACCAAGTCTTTCCGTTAGATGCCTCAGTGGCAGCCCGCATCGTTGCCCCTCGACCCAACATCACGG
Source organism: Synechocystis sp. (assembly GCA_041750255.1). GTDB lineage: Bacteria > Cyanobacteriota > Cyanobacteriia > Cyanobacteriales > Microcystaceae > Synechocystis. Next base: position 8,365 of record JBGSZT010000087.1, on the reverse strand, counting down.
CGGGTCGTAGCGAGTTCGTTTACACCCGGCCAATGGTCGGCCTGCCCCAGGGTGATTCACCGCTTCTGCTCAACACCTCCTACACTGTCACGGCAGACATTGAAGTGCCCCAAGATGGCGCTGAGGGAATGATGCTGACCTCCGGCGGCCGCTTCGCTGGCTATGGCTTTTACCTGCTCAAGGGCAAGCCGGTGTGGCTCTGGAATATGGTTGACCTGGAGCGACTCAAATGGGAGGGAACCGAGGCGCTTACCCCTGGCAAGCACACTGTGGAGTTCGACTTCCAGTACGAAGGTCTGGGGGCTGGTACACTTGTTTTCAATAACTTCTCCGGCGTCGGTCGCCCGGGAACTGGCACGCTCAAGGTCGATGGCCAAGTCGTTGCGACTAAAACCATGCCCAAGACCCTGCCGATGATCCTGCAATGGGATGAGAGCTTTGACGTTGGCTCCGACACCCTGACCGGAGTGAATGACGCCGATTACAAACCGCCGTTCGCGTTCACAGGTAAGCTCAACAAGCTGACGGTAAAGCTTGATCGCCCCCAACTGTCAAAGGAGGACATCAAGAAACTCGAAGCTGCCCAACGAAACAATCGCGTTTCTGAGTAGTTAAACCAAAATTGGCGATCGCTTTTTATCGAATTGGTAAAAGGCGATCGCCTTCAAAAAAGATGAAATCAGTAATTAATGACCTTTATACCTAGCAATAATGCAATAGGTTTGGATCTGGATATTGAAAGACTCAGTTTTTACAAGACCTTCTAGAATTGCAGTTACAAGCTGGATTAATTATCTTACAGTAAATTGGAATCAGCTATGTCATGTATGCAAACCATCAAAGCCAGTGCTAGAAATCATTTACCAATTTATTCCTGTGGTAGATTTGCTCGTAAACTGTCGTAAAAACATATCACCCACTAATATGAAAAATTTAAGCAAAAACATATTATTAATTTTAGGGCTAGGAATATTTTCTCTTTGTCCCTCTTTTTCTATTTCAGCCGCAGAAAAGATCACATTTTCCATAGCACCATTTGGAGAATTTGATATTTCTGTTAATAGTCTAGCCACTTTTGCCCAAGATGGTAAAATCACTCCCGAACTTGCTTTTTATACGAATCATCTAACTCCTGAAGAATTAGCAAAATTTCGTACATTACTCAACAAATCATTTCTTTTAACTTCAATAGAAGCTTTTGAATTTTTTAATACCAATTTTGGCAAAGAAATTGTTAAGCAATTAAGTTTAGCGATTAATAGCCCCCCCGATCAAAGTCAGCCCTTTTTACAAAGTGCGATCATTTCAGCCGCAATCAATCCGAATGGATTTAAAATTATTGATGTTCTTAAAAATTATGGGAGTCCAACTCTAGCTCTTAACCTAGAAACTATTCGCAATACGATCACTGAAGCCGATAACTTATATCAAACAACAGACCGAGTTTTTGATTGGCTAGATCGTCAAGGGACTTCGGAAGTATTAAGTATTCCTACTACTGCTTTATCAGACTTATCCAAAAAGGGGAAAGTAACCTGGACATCAGAAAAGTTAACCATTCCTCGTCCCAATGATGAGCCATTAACGGTCTTTGTTTATCTGCCCCCAAAATCAACTAAACCTGCTCCCGTAGTCGTTATTGCTCCTGGCTTAAATTCTGACTTTCAAGCCTTAAGTTATGTTGCTAAACATTTAGCTTCTCACGGCTTTGCTACCGTCGGCATTGACTTTCCTGAAAGCGACGATCAAAGAATGCTTGATGCCTTGCAAGGTTTAGATACATTTCCTAATCCGAATGCTTGGATGGAGCAGCCCAAAGATATTACTTTAACATTGGATACTTTAGAACAAAAAATGAAATCTGATCCCAATTGGAAGGGTAAATTGAATCTAAAAAATGTGGGGATTTTAGGTCACTCTTTAGGTGGATATACCGCAACTGCTATAGGAGGAGCTAATGTTCAATGGGCGGATATCGTAAAGCAATGTGCTACGTTAGATGATCCTAAACAAATTAATTTAAATCCTGCCTTACTTTGGCAATGTCAAGGAATTGAAATTGGTTCACCTCTGCCAAGTCTTCAAGATCCCAGAATTAAAGCGGTTATTGCTATCAATCCTGTAACTAACCCCGCTTTCGGTAATGAAGGTATTAATCAAATTTCTGTACCTATCATTTTTATTACGGGGAGTGCGGATATTTTTGCACCGCCTTTACCTGAACAAATTACGCCTTTTGTGGCTCTTAATAAAGAGGATAAATATTTACTTTTTGTCAAAAATTCAACTCACCTATCTTTCTCCCAAGGAACTGAGAAGTTACCTGATTTTATTGTAGGGCCAGGGCAAGATTTAGCCTATAATTATCTCAAAAGTATTAGTCTAGCTTTCTTTAATTTTTACTTAAATCAGCAACCAGAATTTAAGCCTTATCTAACGAATGCCGCTATGCAAAGTATGGAAAAAGATCCTCTTCCTCTTTATTTAATCAAATCTTTAACTCAGGAGCAACTCAATGAGGCTATTAAGCCAATGAATTAAATCAACTCTTTTTAGTATTTTTGGCTGTGATCGCTCCTTTCTAGCTGATTCTGCCTTGCTTGATAACTACGTAAACTGAAGATCGAAAAACCAAGTAACAGCGATCACCGTTAAATAAAATCAATTCTAAGGATTAATTTCACTATGAACTCTATGAAACTCATTCAATACTCCACTCGTCCTGTTCTTTTTCTAGTTACTGCTCTATTGACAATAACTCCCTGGGGATTTCCCATTATTAGCTCTGCCCAGAGCAAGCCCATAAAACAAGAAACTACTTCTGATCAAAAAGTACAATTAATGTTTGTACAAACATCAGAAGATTTCAAAGTAAATACCAAAGATAAAACCCTGCGTTTAGTCAATGTTAATCCCCAAACCTTATATTTTTCTGATCGCCCACAACGAATAGCAGGAAATTTGACCATGCCTGCCTATTTAGATGAATGGACAGACAAAGCGGGGCCAGACAACTTTAAAAATGATCCCCCCAATGCTACTCTTTCAGTCTATGAAGGAAGCAATCAAGAAAATACCTTGGCTGTGATCGAAATCAGTAATCCTGTAATGGAAGGCAAAGACCTAATTTACAACTATAAAATCATTGAAGGCGAACTACCCAAATTAGGTGGTGCATCGGCTTTATTCATTGATTGGATTGGTGTGGGCGGTGGCGTTGGCCCTGGTTTTCACGGAGTCGGAGCAGGAACTCGCGGAGTTGGACTGACGGGGGGTTACGGTGGCCCTGCACGATAGGCGAGAGCAATTTATTCTTCTATTTCTCAATAAAAATTTGAAAGTTAAACGGTTTTTTATGCGTCCTCTAGTACTTGCGATCAGCGCGATCAGCAGTTTGAGTTTATCTATTCCAAATGGATTCGCTCAAACCTTACCTTTTCCTGAAAACAGCACTTTTTTTACGGGGCAACCACCTGTCTTAATAACAACAGAAACTCCCGACAGCCGAATAAACTGGCCCAATGCTCATTACTATTTCACGTTTGATCTTCCTCAAAACTCTGTTCAATCATTAGGAAAAGTTACCATTCAACCCCAACCCAATGTTCAGACGATCCAGTTTAATTTAGCAAATACCACTGCTTTTCAAGGCACTCAAAATAGTCAGGGCAAAGCCTTAATCTTAAAAGCCAGCCAAGACCCCAACACACAAGCGATCGCCGTCACCTTCGATCCTCCTATTCCACCAGGAAGTACCTTCAGTATTCGCTTAGAAGCTAATCAAAATCCATCAGTGTCAGGAACCTATTTATTTTCTGTCACAACGTTTCCTGCTGGCCCCAATCCTATTGGGTTTGATTTAGGCGTGGGAAGATTAAGTTTTTATCAAAATTTCTAAGTTGCATCAATAGAGAGTTGATTAATTGTTAGGAGAATTATGATGTTTTTTCGTTCTATTATTTTGGGTTCTTTGATTGCCCTATCGAGTTTAACTCTCTCGGCCCAAGCCAAAACCGAAACCTGTATTGCCATTCCCTTAGTAGGTGGGCAAGGAAATCAAGTCATTAAAACGGTTTCACCACCGACAATTCCTGCTGGCCCCTTAGGAATGCTCGGCATTGATATTACAAACAATAACTGGAATACTGATTGGGCCGTTCCTCTCGGAGATGGTAAGCCATTTCGCCGATTTCTGGTGACATTGCTTTCTAATGATGGTGGCCCCTTTGAAGTCAGGATGTATCTCAAATATGGTGATCAGACTTCAGATGAATTTTATAATCAAAAAAGTCTGCAATTGCCTAATGATAAACCTTTAAAAATTGAAGCTATTCCCAAGGCTAATAATCAACCTTATCAAGTTAACGTTTTCGTTGCGGGAATTGATGCGTTGGGTAAATCCTACAGTACAACAGTCGTGGGCTGTCGTTGATTTTTTTTGGTAACGGTATCTTCAAAAATTTCTGGTTAAATACTATCTACTCTAATTTATCCTTGGAACTCTAATTGTATAATTATGGATTTTTCGTTTTTAAGTAACTTTGCCATTACGCTTTTTGCTCTCCTAAATCCGATAGGAATGCTACCCGTTTTTATTAGTTATACAGCCCTTGAACGGAAGGAAGTACAACGTCTAGTCGCTCTTTTTGTTTCTCTGACTGTAATGGCTTTGCTATTAATTTTCCTACTAATTGGTTCGCCCATTCTTCAGTTTTTTGGTGTTAGCTTAGACTCATTTCGGATTGCTGGGGGAATATTACTATTGACTATTGGGATTGGCATTGTTAATGGAAAATCATCCGATAATAAAGAAAAAATTGTTACGACTGAAACTAATAATAGTTTAACTCAAGCTAAGTCAATCTATAGTCAAATTGTCATTCCGATGGCCATGCCTTTATTAGTCGGGCCTGGGGTGATTGCTAATGTCATTCTCTATTCCAACGAAGCGTCAAAAAAGCGCGATGGACTCGGCATTGAACTAATTTTGATGATAGCCTTGGTTAGTTTTTTGGTTTTTGCCATTCTGGCTGCGGGTAAATGGTTACAAAAAATGATAGGTAATATTGGACTAAATATTACCCAACGAATTATGGGACTATTTGTCGCCGCGATCGGGGTACAATTTATGGTCACAGGTATCATTAATATTTTTGTTAGTCAGATTATTCCTGAATTATCAAAAATTAAATAGTACATCTATAGAAATATAAAAGGAGCAATCGCCGTGTCAAAAATTAAATTAACTCTAATCATTCAAGGATTTCTAATTAGTGTTTCTAGTTTATTCACTCCTAAAGTATTAGCTAATCCTGTTTCAATATTTTCCTTGATCTCAGAAGAAAAATCAGCTAATCCATGTGAGAAAGTTGTCCCCAAATTAAACACCATCTCTCCTAGCGAATCTCCTTTAGAAGAAGATCAACAATTATCCGATCCAACGAGTTCCTGCGCTTCCGATCTAGAAATTTTATCCATAACACCGAATACCCTAATTTCTCAGAAATTTTTAGCCCCGCCGGCACCGGCTCCCACCTCTCCCGAGTTGAGTGAGTCCTCACCAATTCAAGATGATAATCGCTGGCGGTTTACCTTTCAGCCCTACGTTACGGTGCCTGTAAGTACCTATGGCAGTGCGACGGTTAGAGGTCGAACGGTGAATTATAGCCTGGGTCTGGGGTCTCTGTTGCAATCTCTAAAATTTACGGCCAGTGGTCGAGTGGAAGCCTGGAAAGGAAATTGGGGCTTCATTATTGATGGCTATTATGCCAACTTAGGGGCTGTCAATAGCATTCAACGGGTCAATACGCGCACGCCGAGCGTCTTTAATACGGTGGACTATCTTTTAAGTCGGGGTATTAATACGAACCTTGGGGAATTTGCGGATCAATTAAATCAGCAAATTCAGACCTTTAGAGAGGTTAAAGAGGTTAAAACCGTCGAGATTCAAGAAAAATTTGATACCCTGACACAAAATGTTAAAACCCTTAAGGAAAACCTAAAGCAAGATTTAGAATCCTTACAAAAGTTAGCTGATAATATTGAGGGTTTTAAAGAGAATTTAGCTGAAAATAAACAAAAACTAGAAACGTTGACTGCCAAAATTGAAGATGTACAGGATTTACGAGAGGCGGGGTTTGAGTTAGAACCAGATCAGAAAATAAAAGCGGCGATCGCCATTAACAGCGCCATTGCCAAAAATCAGGATCAACTCCAGGATCTACAGGATAGGATTGAGAATATCGGTAATCCCCCTAGTCTGGATCAAGTTCGCCAAAATCTACAAGCAATCAAGAATACCTTAGCGGAAACCCAGCAAAAAGTTGAGGAATTACGCAAAATCAAAGATAGTGAGCCCCTAAAGCAACTGCAAGCGGCGATCGAACAGAAGCAAGCAGAAGTTAACCAGAAACTAGAAAAATTAGAGACTATCAGAGATTTTGTAGAAACCCGAGATCCACAACAAATCAGTAATGATATTGCTAGTAGCCTTGACTTTAATCAGGGAATTTATGATTTTGCCCTGAGCTATAATTTTGGGGATAAACCTCCCACTAGCCTCCCCAAAGAACCATCCAGTAAAACCTTTCCTCGGCTTTGGTTTCAGCCCATTATTGGCACTCGACTTAATAGCCTAAACCTAGAGCTAGAGAATATTATTAACTACAAAATATCTAGCAGTCTGGTCAATATTGAAGGGACTGTTCAAAATACTTACCAAGCGAGTAAACTATGGTTTGAACCTTTGCTGGGAGCGAAGGCAGGAATTCAACTGTCCGATCCGATTTCTTTATGGTTACGGGGAGATTATTCGGGTTTTGGTTTAGCGGGTGATACTAACTATAGTTGGAATCTTATCTTTGGCATGGATTATTGGGTTCGGGAAAATATTTCTCTGCAATTGGGGTATCGTTTTTACGAAATCAATTATCAAAATGGCAGTGGCAGTAATGCCTTTGGCTTTTCCGAGAATTTTAACGGCCCCTTTCTTTCCGCAAGTTTCCATTTCTAGTAATGAGCAAATTGTCCGTGAAGAACTTAACGGGCTGGTGTCAGGATAAAAGCCTGAGTTTAGAATTTTGTGCCAGAATTTAGGTGATGTGCAAACCAGAAAATGAGCCTTTCCAATCATTACATCGTTTGTATTACCAGTGTAGGTGTAGCGACCCACAATCATCGGTTTGGGACAAGATTAAGTGCAACTATCGGGGAATAGTAAGGAGTAAAGGAAACGGTCATTTTTACGACAATGCTAATATGTGTAAACCGTTGCGACATCGCAACACTTTTGAAATATGCCTTTTCGAGAGGTTATGCAAAAAAAACCGGGTAGTAGAATAACTACAGTTTGACAACAGGCGCACTCTCCAGAAGCTTTTGAGCAACTGCTAGCAGCGGTTCCATAGGCATCTTGTTCATGAAAGTAGAATACGTGAGGAGAGCCAGCAAATAGCGGGGGTCACTCACCCAAGGCGGCAGATAGCGCGGCGCTTGACACAGTCCCATATGATAAAGCTCGCAGAGGGCAGGAATATCCAGGACATCCAGTTTCCCGCAGAAGAGTAACTTCAGACAGTCGGAGCGACCAGCAGCAAAGCAGGCGCGGATACTATTGCTGACTGCTAACAGTCCAAATAGGTAAACAACATCTTTAGTAAACGGTGCGCCACCAGTGATCACTCCTCCACGGAACACCCGGCGAGCATTCTCAAACGCCTGATCACGATCGCCAACCCGTTCCAGGTAGTAACGGTAAACCTCCAGGAAATCTGCCCCTTCAACCGCCATCTGAATGGCGAAAACTCGATCTGCCAGCCGCCGCATTCGGTCTAACTCCATTGAACCACTGATAATTTCTGCGAAAACCGCCAGCCCCTCCTGAGTCCGCGTTGTACCGGGATGTCCCGCCGCCAGAATGGGAAGGTCAGTTTGGGCTTTGCCATTGAGGGAAGTGGCAACGTGGATATAGGCTTCGTGGTTCAAGAGTTGACTGGCATCGCGATCAGTGAAGCAAGCATCCCGGCGGATTTTGATAGTACTCGCCGTCGCTAGGGCATTAGCAGAAAGCTTGTCCACTAGTTCCACCTTGGGGGCATACTGGCCAAAATGCTTTTGGACGGCGCGTTCAATGTCCCCAGCCACTTCTTCAGCCGTATGATAGTCTGGGGTGGCAATGTCCATATTGATCGAGGTAAGTTGGTCGATCGTATCGCGGATGCTCTGGGCGAGTTCTAGGGGCGTGAGGGGAAAGTAGCGCAGGGGGGCGGTGGGTTCGCCGTAAAGCTGGCAGGCATATTGAAAAAAGGCATTGTCGCCGACAACTGAGAGCATCCTCGCCGCTTGTTCGAGGCTATTGGCTTGGCGT
>JBGSZT010000086.1:0-3940 GCA_041750255.1 Synechocystis sp. | reverse complement strand
TTGTGTCCCCTCTAGATGGCGCGAAATAATCGTGGTTTGACCCAGGCGTAGATCCGAACTCCCCTCTAGCCCTTTGATTAAACTAAAATCCTTGACCCCTCGAGCGGCGAGGGCTTGGCCAATCATGGCTTCGGTGGGGGGATGCACATAGCCCGCCATCAAGCGCGATCGCCCAGCGTAGGGAGACCAGATCAGTTCCAGGGTGGCGAGGGGGGACGTTTGCCAATTTGCTCGCGGTAGTCCACCAGGGTTGTGAAGCCTTGAAAATGGCGATTTGACTGCCTTACCTCCCCTGTTCTTTGCAAAAACTTTTATCATTATTTAGTCTTCATTTTTATCTATAACTACTATGCAAATAGCCCTTTACTCGTTGCTGGCGTTGTTGCCCATTCTGACCGCTTTTTTCCTTCTCGTTGTTGCCAATCGTCCTGCCACTCAGGCAATGCCCGTTGCTTATTTAGTAACGGTGGTGATCGCCTTACTGGTCTGGGAAGTGCCTTTGCTCCAGATCGCCGCTTCAACAGTAGAGGGACTGATTGTTACCCTAGAAGTTCTTTATATCGTATTTGGGGCAATTCTGTTACTAAACACCTTGCAAGAATCGGGAGCCATTAGCAAAATTCGCCAAGGGCTGTTAGGCGTTTCCCGTGATCGCCGGATTCAAGTTATTTTGATTGCCTGGTTATTGGGCAGTTTCATTGAGGGGGCTTCGGGCTTTGGTAGTACGCCCGTGGTGGTTGTGCCGCTGTTGGTGGCGATCGGTTTTCCAGCAATGGCTGCCGTCATCGCGGCGCTGATTATTCAAAGCACCTCATCAGCTTTTGGTGCCCTAGGAACGCCGATTATCATTGGGATTAACAGCGGGTTAGAGGGTTCTGAAGCGGTTGCCCAGGAAATTTCTCGCTTGGGCTTGGATTTCTCTGATTATTTGGCGCTTATTGGTGTCAAGATCGGTTTGATCCAAGGCGCAATCGGCATCTTCATTCCCCTGCTTTTAATGAATCACAAAAAAAGCTCTCAGAACTGTGGAGTGAGTCCCAAAAGCAGTTGATCGAGTCCCAGAAAAAGCTTATTTATACCTGGATTGACAGCTCCAGTGGGGAGTCAACTCCGGCAAGTTTTCCGGAAAATTTCGAGAAAGCGCTAGGTTTTCAACGAGAATTGGTTAACTCTACCCTTGATGCTGAAAAAGTGATCACAAATCTGGCGATCGAAACTCAAAAGCAACTGTGGGATAGCTATTTCCAATCGACGAAAAAGACAACTGAGTCATAATTATTCACTCCCTCTCCTGACAAAACGGCTAGCTTCCTTGCTCTCTCGTTGAAAGGAGGGGAGTAGTGAGTAAACGGTTACTCAGGGGAGTAACCAAGGATACTTCTAACTACTGGTAGATTGCTGCGTAAGCTTAGCAACCCTTGCTCATGCTCACTCGGTTTGATGGCTCATTGCCAAGAATCAAAGGAAGTCTTTATTTGCGCCGAGATAAAAAATTTTAAGCCAGCTTGAACTTAATCTCGTTCCTCCTGAATCTGCAAGATTAGAGCGCGATAGTCACTATGCTAAATTAGGGTAAATACCACAACCTACTTCATCTAAATGAAACCTCAAGCACCCTCTCGCTATATTACGCGACATCCAGAAATTTTATCCGGTGAACCCATTATTGATGGAACGAGAACCCCCATTAGGGCGATCGTGGAAAATTGGCGTTTAGGAGTTAGACCCGAAGAAATCCCCCTTCATCTTCCTCATCTATCCTTAGCCCAAGTTTTTGATGCCCTTAGTTTTTATTTAGACAATCAAGCCGAAATTAATGCCTATATTGAAAAAAATTACATACCCGACGAGCTAGTCCATCCAGCTATTAAAGCCAGACTCAATCAAAAATGACAATTTTTGCTAAAGTTTATCTTGATGAAGATGTTGATGTTCTTGTCGCCCATTTACTCACAGCAAGAGGTTTAAATGTAATAACTGCAAGAGAACAGAAAATGTTAGGCAAATCCGATCTAAAACAACTAGCTTTTGCCACCTCTTTAGATCGATGTCTGTTAACCCATAACCGACTTGATTTTGAACATTTATATACCCACTACTTAATTCATAACCAATATCATCACGGAATTTTGATTGCTAAACGCAGAAATGCCTATGAAATTGCTGAACGAATTGCAATTTTACTTGATACTTTGACAGCAGATGAAATAGCTAATCAGTTATTTTATGTTTAGGGACACGCACTGAAATAAGATCCCGCTTCTGTAGGATGAGTTAGGTGATGACCGTAACGCATCAAATCCAAGCAACTAATCTCTACTACGAATCTTCAGCCAATCTGCGATTACGGGCGGTAGATTCTGTTGTGACTTTCTGCTGACATAGATCCCAACATGACCGACGGGGAAAGAGCGCACAGTATAGTCTTTCGTTCCAACATACTGCCCTAAGGCTAAAGATGAAGCAGGGGTAACCAAATGATCCTTTTCGGCATAGAGATTGAGTACAGGCATAGAAATATTGCCTAAATTGACCAGCTTATCTCCAATCCTGACTTCCCCCTTGATCAACTTATTGCCTTGGTAGAAATCCTTCAGAAACTGTCGGTAAGCTTCTCCTGCGAGATCGGGGCTGTCAAAGATCCATTTTTCCATCCTTAGAAAGTTGAGCAGTTTGTCTTCATCGTCTATGATTTCCGGAAAATCTAGATATTTCTGAATACCTAGCTGCCAAGGTTTCAACATCAAAAACTCGAAGTTGAGATAATCCCCAGGGATATTGCCTAATACATCTACCATGAGGTCAATACCTATCGCGTCTGTCCCCAACGTGCATCCACGGATTTACAGAAAATGTTGCCGCCATCCTACAAGCCGAAAGCGGCTGTCTGAGTCACTGGTTGAGCTATTTGAGCCATCGTTGTTGTAAAGCTCGTGCCCACATGTCAAGACTGAGCTACTTTGTTCATAACCCCAAGATAACCGCGGAAACGTTCTACGTTCCAATACTAGACCTCTTCAAGAATAAGGACAACACTCTATCCGTAGAGTCATCGATTGCGCTTTTTGCCGTTTTAGACACTTCTGGTAGCGTAGTCATTTTATTTATGAAGAAGCCTACTGGTGCAATTCCTGCAAGGGTGGGCGGGCATGGCAATGACATTAACCCTGGATACAAGTATGTTTTGGGATGAGTACTGTCTTATAGAGGTCTGTCCTTGCCTGGGGGGGACGCTCTGTGCCATTAGCTCAAAAGGTAATGAAACATGGCAGTGCTATGGTTGCCTTTGCCGATTATTGTTCGGTGCTGGAGGCAGTGGAAGCTGTTTTGCCCAGAGATTGTCAAGTCACTTTGTTGGCTGACAGGGGCTTTGAGCATGGCGATTTGATTCGGTGGATGCGCCGCCATTATTGGTCTTGGGCAATTCGCGCTAAGTCAGATTTGAAGGTTACCCTGTCTAATGCTCAAACTAAACCTGTTGCCGATTTATTGCCTGAACCTGAACAAGCTTTTCTTTTTTCTGATGTCACAGTTCTTGAAGATATCCAATGCCATTTAGCGACTGCTCATCTATCCATGGCTCAGGAGTCTTGGGCTGTGATTACCGATACACCTCTATCGTTGCAAACCTTTGCTGTTTACGGTCAATGCTTTGGCGGTATTGAACCACATTTTAAGGATTACAAATCTGCCGCCTTTGACCTTCCTCATTCTCGTATCAGAGATGCGGATGCTTTAACTCGACTGCTGATGTTGCTGGCTACTGCCACTATCCTTGCTATTTCTACAGCGGTTGATATCATTAGACCTCTTCAAAAATAAGGAAATTTGGCAGGCTAACCGACATCCAGCCTTCACAGGTTGGATTTTAGACATACTGAACCCGTAATCGCACTATTCCACAAATACAGCCAATAACCAACTCGTACATCCGTGAACG
>JBGSZT010000085.1:0-4498 GCA_041750255.1 Synechocystis sp. | reverse complement strand
GCCAATCATTCTTCTGCCCTGTTGTGGGTGGGCCTCTACCAGATGCAGAATTTGGTTGAAAAAGCTCTGATCCATGATACGTACTGGTAACTCGGGCTTCTTCATTCTCTCATGTCTGCTTATTCTTGAAGAACTCTAATAGAGCTTTACAAGGCTGTTACTAAACTTTATGAAAACGCTATCATCCTGGGTTGATCAAACTAATGTTGCGACTAAGCTAGAAAAAATCCAAGGAGATATTCCCATGAAGTATTTTTCTCTCAGTAATGGCGATCAGATTCCAGCCCTCGGATTAGGAACCTGGAAGTCTCAAGCTGACATTGTGGGTAAAGCAGTGGAAACTGCCCTAGCCCTTGGCTACCGACATATTGATTGTGCGGCTATTTATGGCAATGAAACGGCGATCGGCTCGGTCTTAGGGCAGGCTATGCGTTCTGGGCAAGTGCGGCGAGAGGAGCTTTGGATTACGTCAAAGTTGTGGAGTAATGCCCATGCCCCCGACGACGTGATCCCAGCGTTGCAAAAAAGCCTAGGAGATTTGGGATTAGACTACCTAGATTTGTATCTGGTTCATTGGCCGGTGGTGATGCGGGCCGGAGTGAAGTCTCTTTCCCAGGGGTCTGACCTACTGCCATTTAGTAATGAGTCTTTGCGCGGGACGTGGCAAGCCATGGAGCAAGCCCTAGACCAAGGATTGTGTCGTCACATTGGCGTCTCGAATTTTAGCCTGAAAAAGTTGCAGGATTTGCTAGCATTTGCTCGTCGAAAACCGGAAATGAATCAGGTAGAATTGCATCCTTATCTTCAACAGTCAAGACTACTAGAGTTTGCCCAACAAGCTGGGATTTTATTGACTGGGTATGCGCCCCTTGGCTCTGGCGATCGCCCTGACACGCTCAAAAAAGCCGAGGAACCGAGTTTATTTTCTGAGCCGGTTATCCAATCCATTGCCAGCCATCATCGCATTACACCGGCTCAAGTGCTTCTGGCTTGGGCCATAGAACGAGGCACCATTACTATTCCAAAATCTGTCAATCCAACTCGACTAAAAGAAAATTTGGCGGCGGCGGATATCAGCCTAAGCGCGACCGATTTAGAGCAAATCGCGGCACTCGATCGCCATTATCGCTATGTTTCTGGGGATTTTTGGATGGTACCGGATAGCCCTTATAGCTTGGCAATGCTTTGGGATGAGGATATCACCCGTTAGACCACAATGCCGCAGGTGAGCAGACGTAGTCCATTGCCTTGCAAAAGGTCACAATGCACTTGAAACCCCTTGATTTCAAACAAAGGACGGCGATAACTGGCGATCGCCATTTAGACAGGGGTAAAGCGGAAACATAGCGGCGATCGCCAGAGACATTGGTCGATCACCGTTGTGCTCTTCTTTGCTGAAGATGGGTTTTACTTTTTGTGGGAGAGGGGGGATGGTCGGCGATCGTTCTAACGGCTGGCGCGTCACCGGACGGCAATGGAGTTTGCATCATAAACGATAGCGTTCGCTTCCGTTCCGTGTGCACGCGCTTGTTATGCAACATAATTCGTTAAACATTGGCTACCGCCAATAATTTCAAGATGATCTGGTCACGTTACCTAATATTACTCTCTGCCCTGTCGAGTTGTCACTGAGTCTAGCCGTAGGTGATTCAAAGCAATTACCCAAAAATACAACGCCTTGCATTTGACCCATTAAATTAGCACTACTATAAAGAACATTGCCAACAAATGTCCCTGTACCACAGTTTATATTGACAGAACCAATAAACCGATTTCCGGTAATAATAAAAGCTTCTTGCTGATCGAAGTCGAGAGAACATGCAAACAAATTACTGTTTGCAATAAATTCATATAAATTTTTCATAAGTGTTCCGCCAACCAGTTGTAATGCCGAATCAGAGCTTGTAATCGTGCAGCCAGTTATGATGATTCTTTGGATTTTCTGTGATATTCCGTGTCCACCCACAAGAAAAGCGGCTGACCATCCTTCAGCATGACAATTAGTAAAGTAAAAGATGCCGTTTGGACTGGCATAATTCAACCAGAGCACGCCGTAATCAGCACTGCCATTAAACTGACCACGAAGCATGGTCATAGTATCAACATTTCCAGCAATTCTCAGAAAAGCCTGACAGTGTAATTCGGAAACGCCATTCCGACCCATACGACAGTCTATCAATGTAATCTCAGGTCCTCCTGTCAAATCAATATGGGCTTCAGTGATTCTAGAGGTTGTAACACGATTCAGTTTTACACCTAATTGACCATGTACTTCACACCCAACAGCATGTCTCCAAAGATAGACATCCTCAATGATCGTATGGTCGGTTTGATCTATAACTAAACCCCTGACATGAGGTGGAATATTTCCATCTTCCCGAGTAATGCCGATATTCCTTAAACTCATGGCAGCAGAACCACTCCCACCGTATAGACTGACAACTGGATCTAAGCTTAATGTGCCTACAATCATGCAGGAATGTGATGAAACATCTGATGTAGGACATTCAGAAAATAGTGTTACGAAAGGTGGCACTTGGATTGTGGACTCAACCCTATAAATACCACTGGGCATAAATACCGCTCTTCCTTTACTCTGGGCTGACTGCAAAGCCTTGTTGATGGCTGGTGCATCATTATCAAGACCGTTGCCACTAGCACCAAAATCCGATACGGAAATTACATTAACTGGCATACAAATATTTTTATGTCGTGAAGAAATTATCAGTCACTGCACTCTTAATGCAGCATAACGTTCCGGTTGAGCGGCTGGTAGTAGCCTTTGCATCTACACCAAGATCTCCCTTCAGTCCGCTCCAACCGGGTTGTTATGCCGTGCAATTTCAAGGAACTTTAAATGGGTTGACGATTACTAGCTCATCAATACTTGAGTATCCAAGATCCTCTGTATAAAGCGTTTTAACGTTTACTTCTAAACAAGCAGCAATAATCATTGAATCCCAATGAGATAGCCTAAAACGGCTCATTAGATCCTCAGCACGATCAATAACGCTCCATGTTGGAAGCGCCGTGTACCAAACCTGTTGTAAATCACGAATATATTGATAGGCTTGTGTTCTGTCATATCCCAATGCTTCTAATTTGCGACTGGCTGCTAAATACTCACAAGCAACTTGCCACAACAAAACACCTTCCGTCAGAGCAGATACAAGAGAAATTGCTACTCCTTTCTTGACTGGATCACGAGGATCATTAACATAAATCAGGATATTAGTATCAACGGCGTTCATGCAGCATATCCCGTGTGAATTGAGGAGCATTCAGTGGAATTGGATTTTGCTGCATTCGCTCAATTAGCGATTTCAGAAACTGCCGTTTGGTTTCTAAATCAGAAATTGGCGGTGATGCAACTTGAAACGACCGAACTAACAACTCAACCTCAGTCCCTTCAGGCAAGTCAAAAGCTGTTTGGAGGATAAATGTACCATTGTGGTAAATTGCTTTCAAAGCTTGAGACATAAGGAAAGCTCCATGTTAATTAGTTAACCATGCCTTCTAGCATAACTGATCGCCCAAAATCATCCTCAAAGCCCGTCTCACTAAAAACCTCAAGCTGTCTTAATCCCCAACGTTGATAGGTAAGCTTTCGGCTACCGCCCTCATCAGGATTCAGCGACACAACGACAAGTATCCCAGGCGGTGGGGTCTAACTTTCATTTGAAAAACGCTATCCACCACCGCTCCAGCACATATAGTTCAGCACTGATTGCTACAAGTTGTCGTCCGGACGAACAGTCGAGATGTTGTAATGAACAGTGACATCAAGCCCATCACCGCTAAGGCGAGCTTGATGTGTGCCAACTCCCCAGCCATTGCCTTGATTGTGTATATGCTCAAAACCTCCAGCACGGTCATCGGCAAAAGACAACCCATCGTCTTGTTCGCTGACCCAGCCGCTTATCTTAACAAACGCAGATGGGTCATTGTCAGGACGGTTTAGGGTTCGCTGCTGATTAATCAGAATGACTCCACCGGAATCGACTCCGTGAGGATTATCGCGTGTCCGAGAAACAATACTACGATCGCTGATCAGAAGATCGTAGTAGACTTCCCCTTGACCGTTTGGCCAGTTGTCCGCGTCATCATGTACTTCGATATGTGTGAAGCTTACGACTAACGTTGGCATACTCGTCCTCCTTCAGATTGAATGTGGATGCGATTGCTTGATGAGACTCAACCGCTTGGTTGTCCCTGCGTGGACATTCAATCATCCGCAGAACGGTGAAATTAACTGGCGGACTATGAAGTGTTGGCATAGGTGGAAGGTTAACTTTTGGTTGTGATAACCCACCAAAAAACCAGCGGCATAACGGCTGAATTCAACCGCCGCGAGAAATTTTTGCTAAATAACAGAATTTTATTTGCGGTCGGTTGCAATGATGTGTTCTGGAGACCGCGGAACAATTTTAGACTAATTATGCATCCAAACTAAACAATTAATTTTCCCTCATCAGTAACTTCTATATCGCGGTCTCTA
>JBGSZT010000084.1:0-7662 GCA_041750255.1 Synechocystis sp. | reverse complement strand
GTAGGCAAGCATGGAGATGAAAGAACTGTAGCTAAATATGTAGAAAAGCAAGGAAAGGAATATCTACAATTGCACCAAGACTTCCAGCTGAGTCTATTTTAATTCTGATACCCCGCTGCTTGCGGCGGGGTAGTTCATTCTTGAAGTCTGACACTTATCAGCCTATTTTTTGGTAAAATCCCGGCGATCGGGACTGATTCTCTAAAAAATCCATGCGTTACCTTCCTTTTGCTTGAAATAATGGGCGAGGGTATCGATCAACAAAGCACTCTGCCCAAAGGCGAGCGAGTAGGGTGCTTTACTGTCATTCAGGCTCTTCTGGTCACAAATCGGATAAATCTGGAAGTGCATTGGCAACTGTAACCGCGCCCGCACCTCCGACACCGGACGGGGCAGCAGATAAACCACCATGCCTTGGGTTACTAGCCGTTTATTAATTGACCCAATCCAACGATTCTCCGGTTGCCAAATCTCAAACCCGGCTAACACCTGCACCTGCCAGCGGTTGATCAAATTCAACAAATCCCCGCTGTAGATAAATTTCCAGTTCAATCGCTCCTCGTGATAACCTCGCAACTTCATAAACCCGAAGCAATGCCGAAACCGACCCTTGGCAATTTTTTCCCCTGTCTTCTGTTCAGCCCCGTCTATCAAACGATCAAACTCCGCCTTGGCGATCGGTTCAATCTCCAAATTACTGAGAATCCCTGGTAACCCATAGGTCTTAAAGCGAAATTGTTCTTGGCTTTCCGTCAGATCGTATAAACCACATTGCAAATCACTCGACCCCCGAAAACTACAGGCCTCTTCGGCGATCGGATTGCCCTTTTTGCTTGATAACTCAGACCATTCCTTACCAAATTCTTTCCACTGATAAGCCACATAGCCAAACTTGAAATCTAGTGCTTCTTCACAACTTGACCTAAATGCCTGCTTGCTTTCTTCATAGGTTTTGGCAATGGTTGGTTGACTCAAATCCAAAAATAATTTAAAGGATTGAAATCCTCCCCAGCGTTTGTAATAGCCTGAAAAATCATTGATATTGCGATATTCATCTCGCACTACTTTATGGAAAAATGGACGATCATAAAACTCACCAGCTACTAGAGATGCATCTTCCTTTTCAAATAACCGTTCTGCAAAAAAGTTCGGTACTAATGCAAATCCTTTAAATGATTCAAAATAAATTATATCCCCAGCTTTTTCATAACCCTGATGCCTTCCCAATCGTCCGAGCCGCTGAATAAAATTACCCGCATCGGCAGACTCAAACAAGAGAAAATTAATCTTAAAATCAACCCCCATATCAATGGTGCTAGTGCCAATGACCAAATCAGCGGCTAGAGAGTTTTCCTTGGTTTCCCGACTCGCTAACCCCGTATTTTCGCCCACAGTTAACCCCAAAGGTTTGAGTAACTCCCGAAAAAAGGGCACTAACCGTTTTACTGCCGCTACTGAGTTGAGAATTATTGCCCCTTTACTACCAACATGGTTAAATTGATCAACAATAAGCTGAGCATTCTGTTTTAGCCAATCTTCTGATGCTTGACTGTTGGACTCTAGGGGAACAAATTCAAGCTCAATTTGACTAACCACTTTCCGCCACTGCCGATCAATTAGCTCTTTTTGCGCCTTCCCATCCCCAGGAAATTGATATTTATTTTGAGTCTCTGGATCAATGATTTGACAGTTGAATCCTGAGACTTTTAATCGTTCAATAAATGTATTATCCGGCGTTGCCGATAGAAATAAACATTTTATATTTTTGCCTTGGGTAAATTTCCGTAGCAACATCGTATTTAAAACACTAGAGATTTGCGGCGCAGAAAAAACATGAAATTCATCAAAAATCATTAGCTCAATATCATTTTGAATTTTTGCCCACAAACTATCTTTATTTTCCTGGGGCGACAGATAAGCCCCCCGATAAATATAGTGAAATAAATCAGGATTGCTAATCAAAATTTCAGAACTACCCATCCGAGTATCAATGGCTTGTTTTTTCCTTTGATTCTCTTCCTCTGCATATAGCTCCAACAACTCGCCACTGAGACGATTACAGCGGGGTTTAATTTTGGGTTGAAATAGATCGATGTAGTTTTTGACTTGGGCTTCCTGATCCCGTGCCAATTCATTGGTGGGGTAAAGCGACACCACAGAAAACAAATTTTGCGTCAGGGTTTTTAAATAAGCCGCTAAGCTTTTGCCATCCCCTGTCATTGCCACATTAAACACCACGTCGATTTCAGGATTATTCAGTGCTTTTAACGTTTCCACCTGATGCCAAGCCAACGCTGACCAACCTTCAGGTAAATTAACCCCATTGGGTAACTCTGACGCGGGGGCGGAATAAACGGACTTGAGGAAAATGTGATTGTGAGTCATTGCTGTAAATAGTGCCCGTACTTGCTTGATAATCCTGATTTTAGCTGACAAAATTGAGATTTAGATAACTTGAACGTAAAAAGTGAACGTACATCTATGGGACGCAAAGGTCAATCAATCACCCTCTCCCTTTCAGAACGGGAAAAACACCAACTAGAGAGCCTCGCCCTCGAACTCGGTTGCCTGTGGGGCGATCGCCCGAATATCTCCAAACTGATCAAAGCCATTGCCCAAAACCAATTCCGCCTTGCCCCCAACCACAACTGGTCCCAGGAGCGTATCCAAGCGCTAAACCAAGCCCGCCAACTCCTAATTGATCAAGGACAAATTGACACCGCCACGGCGATCGCCGAATTGTTATTGGAACGAGCCGACATAACCATTCCGTTGCGATTAGAACTCGAAAATTTTTTAAAAACCCCCATAAAACCCTGGCGAAAAGCCATTGATCGCTATATCCAGCAACGACGCCCCTTCCAGCTAACCTACCAAGACCCCAGCGGACGCCTATGGAAATTTTCTATTTGTTATGCCGAAATTCGTCGCCACGAAAAACGGGAATACCTCGACTGCTGGTGTGAAGAAACCGAAGGCAATCAAGACCTCCCCCCATTGCAACATAATTGGTGCTTACGCTTAGACCGCATTGAAGATGCTGCTATCAGTCCCTACTCCCAACCTTGGCGCCAGGAGTTAGACATCATCACCGTAGAATTCCATCTTTATGAACAACTCGCCTTTGGTTACGAAAGTAAACTCAATGATATTCATAACGAATGGCATCCTGAACTACCAAAAACTCGGTGCGTGATTCGCAATATCACCAACACGTTCTGGTTTATTCGTGAAATTTTATGCTACGGCAAAGACTGTAAAATTATTAGCCCCGAATCCGTTGGCAATCGCCTTAAAAACGAATTGCGATTACTCTGCCAAAATTACGATCTATAACTCTAAAGTGAGTTGGTACAATTGACGGCGCGGGAGTTGAGTTACGTCCGCCAAGTGGCGGCTGGCCTGGGAACGACTCATGCCCTGCACTAGCAAATCCTGTAACTCTTGCTTTAGGGTGGCGGGGGAATAGCTGGGACTTGCTTGGGATGGTTGACCGGCGATCGCCAACACAAATTCACCTTTGGGAGTGTGGTCTTGATAATGTTCCAGGCTTTGGGCTAGGGTTCCTCGCCAAAATTCTTCGTGGAGTTTCGTTAATTCTCGGGCCGTGACGACTTGGCGATCTGGGCCGAGATGCGTAGCCAAGTCTTGGAGCGTGGTCAATAGACGATGGGGCCCTTCGTAGAGCAAGATGGTACGATATTCCGCTTGCAGCTCAACCAAACGCTCTTGGCGTAATGCTCCCTTGGTTGGCAAAAATCCTTCAAATACAAACCTTTCGGTGGCTAAACCAGAGGCAATCAAGGCCGTGGTCAGTGCTGTAGCTCCAGGCAGGGGAATGACCCCAATCTGCTCGGCAATGCAAGCCGCGACTAGCTCCGCTCCAGGGTCGGAAATGCCCGGCGTGCCCGCATCGGTGACCAGTGCTAGGGTTTTACCGGACTGCAAATGCTCGAGGAGGGAGGGCAGTCGAGAATGACGGTTGTGGTCGTGGTAGCTAATTTGTGGGGTCGTAATGGCAAAGTGTTGGAGCAGTTTACCGGTGTGGCGGGTATCCTCTGCGGCAATCAAGTCTACCGTTTGTAGAATGCGGATCGCCCGAAAGGTCATATCTTCTAAATTTCCGATGGGGGTTGGCACCAAATATAATTGACCCATGCTTGCTTTTTGCCTACGTTATTTTCTCGATTTATTTTATGTCTATACTGCCATCCCGTTGGCATAGGTTTTTGTCTCAACGCCGGTCTATTTTAGTTTTTATAGACAAGGGTAATGATGATCACTTTTCAGTTTTTTGGTGTAGCCATAGACTTTTAAGGTGTGAATTTTATAGGAAAACCGATAAAAACGACTAATCAGCATGAAGATTTTTAAGAATTTTCTTTGCCAAATATTCTTTGATTTCGGTATGTCGAGGAATCGCCTCAACAACATCTGTTTGAGGATTGATCCAAAGAGAATGGGAACCGCCCTCTCGCTTTAGGTAACAACCTACTTTTCTGAGGCGTTTTTCTAGCTCGCTACGCTTCACGGGATTAGAATGGTTTCTTCAAGGGTTTCTTCAGATAGACCCCTGCGAGCATCGGCTAAGCGATCCTCAAAAATCAACTCGATAGCGGATTTAAGACTGGCTTTTGCTTCAGCAATAGTTTCCCCCTGGCCATTAGCTCCGGGAACCTCTGGACAGACGGCCCAATAGCCCCCCTCGGTGGCGGCTTCGATAATGGCGGTCAGTTCTGCCTTCATGTTGCGATTTAATCGAGATATTTGAGTACAATCATCGTAACATTCTTCTATCAGCACAAATATAATTTAACTGTGGTTATGTCTCGATTCGTTCTCTGCCTATGTTGCCATCCCGTTGGCGTCAGTTTTTATCTCGCCGCCGCTCTCCCTTAATCCTTTTCCTGATTTTATTCTGGGGAATAATCGGGCTTAGCTTTGGCTCCGTCCAACGATCGCCAGCTATGACACCTGCGATTCACGGGGTTTGGTTAACCAATGTGGATAGTCCAGTATTAACCGAGGCAAAGGAACTCCCTCCGGCGATCGCCAGCTTGGGCAAGACTCATTTTAATACAATCTATCCTACGGTTTGGAATTGGGGCCACACCCTCTATCCCAGCACGAAGGGACGGGCCACCCTGGGGCGAGACCAAGACCCGCAGATGGCCGGGCGGGATTTACTCCAAGAAATTATTCCTCTGGCTAAGTCCCAAAAAATGCGAGTTATTCCCTGGCTAGAGTTTGGGCTGATGGCCCCGGCGGATTCCGACCTAGCCCGGCGTTATTCCCCCTGGTTGACCCAACGGGCCGATGGCAATAAAGTTTGGCTCGAAGGCAAGGCCCATGAACGAGTCTGGCTTAATCCCCTCCAGCCGGAAGTCCGAGAGTTGATCACCAATTTGGCCCTGGAAATCGTCACCCGCTACGATGTTGATGGCATACAAGTCGATGATCACTTTGGCTATCCCGCCGATTTTGGCTACGACCCTTTCACCCTTGCGCGTTACCAAAAGAACCATAGCGGGCAATCTCCCCCCATTGCTCCGGCTCTAAACCCCAATCAAAATTGTTTAGTTACGGATGCCGCTTGGCAGGATTGGGTTAATTGGCGATCGGATCAAATTAGTGGCTTTTTTGAAGAATTTGTCAGCACCCTCAAACGCCAAAAGCCCGGATTAATTATTTCCGTATCGCCCAATCCCCAGACCTTTTCCAAAAATTGTTTTCTTTCCGACTGGCAACGCTGGGAAACATCAGGCTATGTAGATGAATTAGTCTTGCAGGTCTATCGCACTAAATTGGCGGATTTTCAGCGGGAATTGAATCAACCGGAAGTCCAAGCCGCCAAACATCATATTCCTGTCATTGTCGGCATTTTATCTGGGTTGAAGGGACGACCGATGCCCCTAGAGCAACTCCAAGCCCAGGTGCAATGGGTGCAAGAAAATAACTTTGCCGGAATGTCTTTTTTCTTTTATGAAAGTTTATGGAATTTTGGCCCGGAATCCCGGGATATTCGCCAGGCCAAATTCCAAGACTGGCTACGCCCGCCAGAGTAACCAACCCACATAAAAAGCGGAAACCACCAGTTGGACTCCAATCATCGGCAGCCCATACTGTAGAAAACGATGGAAGGAAATGGGACGGCCATGTTGTTCAGAGATACCGGCGGCGACAATGTTGGATGAGGCTCCCACTAGGGTTCCATTCCCCCCAAGCGTTGCTCCAAACATCATGGCATAGAACAAGGGTAAAACCTCCGGCGGAAATTGCCCGGCAAAATCAGGATTTAGCACTTCTGTGCCAGCCATGCCGATATTAACAACATATTGTTTTAGCAGAGGGACCATGGCCACCACCAAGGGGATATTGGGCACAACACTGGAAAGTAAACCGACAATAAACACCAACACAATAGAGCCAAAAGCAATATTTTTGCCCACCACCACCGCCAGTATTTGTGCTAGATAGGCGGTTACGCCGGTTTTTTCTAACGCACCGATAATGACAAAGGTGGACATGAAAAAGATTAATGTACTCCAATCCACATCCCGCAAAATATTATTAACGGTGTCAATTTTGCTCTGATGGGCGAGTAATAAGGCTAAGCCAGCGCCTAGTAATGCCACTGCTGCCGGAGTGATCGGGACGGGGAAGGATTCACCAATGACAAAAAAGAGTAAAACCAAGCCAATAATCACTCCCCCCGCCATGAGAACCTTGGGATGATTAATTTTAGGATGGGGTAATTGGTCTAGATTTTCAAACTGACGATTCCAAATTGTATGAAACAAGAAAGGGGCGATCGCCAGGACACAAAGTACAGCGAGCGCACCACCAAAGCTCAGTTTCATCAGATATTCATTAAAGGTAATATTAATAGAACTGCCGACGATAAAGGTGGCAGGATCACCCACCAGGGTTAATAACCCGGCACTGTTGGCAACAAAGACCATCAGAATCAAAAGAGGAACAAAATCCACTCCAATTTCTTCGGCAATGGGAGGAATCAGCGGGGCTAAAAGCATCACCGTTGTGGCATTGGGTAAAACCGCACAAATAGGGGTGGTAATGGCAATCACCCCTAGGACGAGAAGCTTGCCACTCCCCTTGGCTAACAACACCATTTGAGTCGCCAGATATTCAAATATTTTGGTTGGCTCAAAAGCTCTTACCAACACCATTACGCCAAAAAACAAAGCCAGGGTTGCATAGCTCTGGCTAATATAATTGATTCCTTCCTTGAGGGTAATGACATGGCTAAAGACCAGAATCAATGCCCCCAAAAAAGCGGCTACCGTTAGATGAACTTTCTCCGACATAATGATGGCAATGACACCAACAAAGGTTACCAGAGAAATCAAGGCCGGTAAATTAGTCATCATAAAAAAGTCCTGGAGGTGAAAATGATTTTGGGCGAAGTCTTCAGGTTCAAATTTAAAATCTTAGTCCCATAGGAAAACACCCTAGGCAGGCGTTGCACGAGACTTAAACCAGCCATTGATCACTAATTTTTCTAACTGGACAGTCTTAAGTTTTTGACTGGAACCAGGCTTTGCCCTAAGCAGCTAAGGATGGTGTATCAGGAGGTTGAAACCGATCAAGTTTAGCGGTCAGGAATTTAGGCAAAAGTAGAGAGGGTGGGCTTTTGGAAAA
>JBGSZT010000083.1:0-26897 GCA_041750255.1 Synechocystis sp. | reverse complement strand
TTCGGCGTTGCTGATTTGCAATATGAATCTCTAAAAATACCACTTTTTAAACCTTGATTCAAACTACCTTCTGGATATGTGCAAGGTTCGCATTCATACCTGAATTAAGCAACGCCAAAAGTGTTAATAATCTCCCAGGGTCTTTGTTAGTACTCTTGACTGCTCTGGCTAGTTGTTGACCCAATAAAATTTTTGCGACAAAAGTGGCGACGGTGTAGGGGGCTGAGTCCATGGTTTTCTAACGCGAGTCGATGGGCGGCTGTTCCGTAGCCTTTATGTCGTTCCAGCCCATACTCAGGAAACCGTTGAGCAATGCGAATCATTAGCTCGTCCCGCCAGACCTTGGCTAAAATACTAGCCGCCGCAATCAATGGCGATCGCCGGTCCCCCCGAATCAGAGCCGTTTGTGGAAAGGGACAAGCGGGAATCAAATCCTTGCCATCAATCCAGCAGTGGTCCGGGGGGGGAGATAATTTCATTAAACTGCGCTTCATCGCCAGCAAAGAGGCTTGGCGAATATTCAAACATTCAATTTCCGGCACTCCCGCAAAGCTAATGTGCCAACCCAAGACAGTCGCTTTAATCTGAGGGACGAGCTGCTGTCGGCGTTTAGCCGATAATTGTTTGCTATCGCGAACTCCCAGAGTACTTAGGCCTGGAATATCGGCGATCGGCATCAAAACCGCCGCCGCTACCACTGGGCCAAACAAGGCACCGCGTCCGACTTCATCCACACCAGCCAGGAGATCACCCGCAGAGAGCCCTGAGATGACAAAATCAGGACTCGTCTCTTGGACAACGTTAATTATCACTGGCCGAGGAACGACGACGGCGGCGACGCACCACCGTTGATTCGGCTTCCACCGGCTCAACGACAGGAGAAGATGCCTCTTGACTCTCCCCAGGGATGGGTGGAGACTTAGGGGATAAGACAGGACTAACGATCTTAAGTTTTAGCTCAGTGGAGCCATTGGATAGAGGCGGTGCGCCATTCAGTAGGCTTCGGGCCGGGATGGCATCGGACGGCTCCGGTTCATCGGAACGGAAGGCATCGGTCAGATTAATCACCTTGCTGGGAGACGGTAATATCACTTTTGCCTTAGGCGGTTCCGTTGGCAGGGGTTCTCCTGGAGAACGGACAGATATAATCACTGACTTAGGATCTTTGACCTCTCGTTCTAGGCGCAGTAAGGGTGATACTCCCATCAAGGCATAGACATCTTGCTCTAACGGTGTCATTTCCACGGAAATCCGCTCTGGAATAATTTCTTCCCGTCGAGAAATTCGTTCTCTGACCCGCTTTTCCTTTCGTTCTTCGGGCTCGGTCTCTGCCGCCGGTTCGGGATTAATCACAACCTTGGGAATTGGGGTCGTAATCGGCAGGGGCTTGGTGCTAACAGTCGGTACAATCGGTACTGCCGTTTCTTCCTTGCTCAGTTCCGGCGATCGCCGGCGACGACGACGATTCCCTGCGGCTTGCTCAAGATAGCTCGGATGGTTCAAATCAAAATCTTCTTCCCCTGCGGTCATATCCGGGGCCACATCCGGCAAGTCTAGAATAGGCTTAGTGATAATGCGCGGCATCGCACTGGGCAAACTAACCACAGGAGTTTCTAGAGCGACGGCCTCCGTTTCTCCAGGCAGATTCGCTAAATGCCCTAATCCGCCGCAGGTGGGACAGGGACGACCAAATAATTCATAAATATTTTGTCCTTGGCGTTTGCGAGTCAACTCCACCAACCCTAGTTCCGTCAATTGGGCAACTTGGGGACGAGCCTTATCAATACGTATACAGCGATTAAAATGCTCTAATAGTTTGAGCTGGTCTCGATGGGAGTCCATATCAATAAAATCAATAATAATCACTCCGCCAATATTCCGAAGACGCAGCTGTCGAGCAATTTCGGTCGCCGCCTCACTATTAGTCCAAAGCACCGTCTCTCGGGACGTCGCAGACCGCGTAAAAGAGCCAGAGTTGACATCAATCACCGTCAAGGCTTCCGTGGGCTCAATAATAATGTAGCCACCGGATGGCAAATCTACGCGGGGTTTCAAGGCTTCTCGAATGGCCGCATTGACCCGAAAATAATCCAGGATAGATTGGGGTTCTCGATGGTGGTCTATCAGTACACCTTCCGGGGGACGGCCGCCACTCCAACTCAAAATATTTTGTTTGACTCGTTTTACCCCCGCTTGGGTATCGGTAACGATGCGGTTGACATCCGAGGAATACATATCTCGCAGAACCCGTTGAATAAAATCATCATCCCGATTGAGTAGGGCCGGAGGCCGGGCCGCGGTGGTCTGCTGTTGCACCATTTCCCACTGTTTTTGCAGGGATTCTAGGTCTTCAATAATGGCTTCTTCGGCCTTGCCTTCCGCTTCTGTCCGCACTAACAGGCCCATGCCCGCCGGTTTGGTGAGGATGGCTAAGGCTCGCAGACGGCTCCGTTCGGCATCGGAACTAATGCGACGCGAAAGATTCACACCCTTGCCGTTGGGAATCAAGACCACGTATCGTCCGGGTAAGCTGATATTACCGGTAAGTCGGGGCCCTTTATTGCCGGTGGGCTCCTTCATTACCTGCACTAGTACCTTCTGTTGGGGAGCCAGCAATTCAGTAATTGCGCCGGAATTCCGTCGCAACCGCAGGGGGCCTAAATCGGTGACATGGATAAACCCATTGCGCTCCGCATCGCCAATATTAATGAAGGCCGCATCGATTCCTGGAATGACATTTTCGACTAGCCCTAAATAAATATCTCCTACTTGTTGTGTCCCGGTGGCAACCACCAGTTCTTGAATTTGATCTTCCCAGAAAACAGCGGCAATTTGATGTTGTTCCGCAATAATAATTTGTTTTGGCATGAATGTTCCTCGAAGGTTTATCGCTCGTAAACAGCCCGTTCACAGTGGTGTTTACTATTCAGTAACGAACGGTCATTGGCTTAAAAAAAGAAATATAGACACTGGATTTACTAGCCTTGATACTAAGTTTCGAGTGTCTAAGTATGAGCAGAGTTGACTAGAAGACTGTATTAAAAATCAAGAGTTAGACGCGCTTGACGCCCTAAACCCTAAGCTTGAATTCTGAACCTTACTAGTCAAAAGGCTGGAATACGATGATTGATTTAGAGAGCTAGCCTTAGGATTAAGAAGCACTCAGACGATAAGCAGGAAAGTCAGTCCATCGGATAAAGGCTAACCCCTAGGGAAAATTAAAAGCAAATGGCTTTTCTTGCCTCTATCGACTAAACCATGGGTAGTCAAGCCCACAGATCCTGGGATTGGCAACTAGGCTTTCCAGGGGATGTACTAAGCAAAAAATTGGGTTTGGGATACATTTCGTTCACTTTACTGCTAGCCTTGGATGAGAATTTCCACGCTTTGCGGTAAATATTTAGGCTCATAGCTCAACCGACGACGGTCTGTCTTGTCCCAACTGCCTCGATGTTCAAGACACTTTTCGGCCTTATTTTGACATGACATCTATGGGCTAGTGCTTCGTGTGTATCCCACGGTACACCGAAATCTTAGCATAGGTTTTTGCAGTTTGCTCTTGTTTAAACGTTCCTTCCCACTTCATAGCGCTCTCCTAGACTAATATCCGAAGACATTACTCAATTCTTATTCTACAATCAATGAGCATTGGCAAAATAATCTCTGACCGAAATTTTCGTGTTCGCTCTCCGCTTACCAAGATCGGAGACCCCATGCCCAGTTAATTTTGATCTTGCATTGTACCGTTTGAGAGGATATATCCTATGTGTGTTGGATGCTTCGTAGTTTCAGCCTTTACGTTATTCATGCCAGCGACTGAGCCCGGAATGCCTAGC
This sequence comes from Synechocystis sp., assembly GCA_041750255.1. GTDB lineage: Bacteria > Cyanobacteriota > Cyanobacteriia > Cyanobacteriales > Microcystaceae > Synechocystis. The sequence goes on along the minus strand of JBGSZT010000083.1, from coordinate 23,061 downwards.
TCAGCCCCACGCTTGTTAGCCCCTAGCCAGGCTCAGGTACAAATTCAGGTCTCGCCGGAAATTGACCAGTTGCGCTACGCCGTTAGTGCCATGGAACAGCAATTGGCCCAGCGCCCGGATACTCAAGTCCTGGCCTCTGAATTGAAACTGCTTTCTAATCAACTGGCGCTGGTGACGGATCTGGCGATCGCCGAAGAGTTAGTCGATGACGGGCTCAATCAGCTCAGAGACAAAATCCTAGCCGCTCCCAATTCTGAGCAACTGATTGAAGTGATGTATAAACTACGGGAAGACCGCTACCAGCAACTCCAGTCGTTTCGACTTTTTAACCGCCAAGAAACCCTTCATTGGGGATGGCTAGGCTAGGTCTGCGGGCTCCGGCGGTTTCCTGACACCATTTTTGATACCATATAGAAACTTCTAACTTTTTTTTGTAAGCCGACCTCTGCTCCTCAACTATCCTTGGATAATTTATTTGGACTAGATGTCTTTCTCCCCTAGAAGTTCTTAACAAAAACCTACTATCTAGACGGTTCATTATGGCTCAACTTTCAGGCGCGTCCGATGTTCCCGATTACGGGCGTCGTCAGTTCATGAACTTATTGACCTTTGGCACGATTACCGGCGTTGCCGCCGGTGCGCTCTACCCGGTCGTAAAATATTTTATCCCTCCCTCCAGTGGCAGTGCTGGTGGTGGTGTTACTGCTAAGGATGCCTTGGGTAACGATGTCATTGTGAGTGAGTTCTTAAGCACCCACAACGCTGGCGATCGTACCCTTGCCCAGGGTCTCAAGGGAGACCCAACCTACGTTGTTGTCCAGGGAGATAACACCATTGCGGACTACGGAATTAATGCAGTTTGTACCCATTTGGGCTGCGTGGTTCCCTGGAATGCCAGTGAAAATAAATTTATTTGTCCCTGCCACGGTTCCCAATACAATGCAGAAGGCAAAATGGTTCGAGGCCCCGCACCTCTTTCCCTAGCTCTTGCCCATGCCACGGTTACCGATAGTGACAAATTGGTCTTTAGCACCTGGACAGAAACTGATTTTCGTAACAATGAAGACCCCTGGTGGTCTTGAGATTTGACCATTGCCCGTTCTTGAGATGCCTTGCCTGTTAACCCTAATTATTTGACCTAGAGATGAGAACTCCTGATTTTTCGGGACTGTGGACGACGGGGAAAATGCTCCTCCGTCGCGTCGCCATGACGGCGATCGCCACAGCAACCCTATTTTTATTAAGTGATTTGGCTATTCCCCAAACAGCCCAAGCCTACCCCTTTTGGGCCCAGGAAACGGCTCCCCAAACTCCTCGGGAAGCAACGGGACGGATCGTATGCGCAAACTGCCATTTAGCCCAGAAAGCGGCGGAAATTGAAATTCCCCAGTCGGTTCTCCCCAACTCAGTCTTTGAAGCCGTGGTTAAAATTCCCTACGACCTCAACAGTCAGCAAGTATTAGGGGACGGCAGTAAGGGGGGCTTGAATGTCGGAGCCGTGTTGATGTTACCTGATGGCTTTAAGATTGCACCGCCGGATCGTATTCCCGAAGAAATGAAAGAAAAAGTTGGTAGTCTTTACTATCAGTCCTACCGCGAAGGGTTGGACAATGTGGTACTCGTTGGGCCTCTGCCCGGTGAACAATATCAAGAAATCGTTTTTCCTGTGCTTTCTCCTGATCCAGCGTCGGATAAAGCTATTCACTACGGTAAATATTCGGTTCACCTCGGTGCAAATCGGGGACGCGGACAATTGTATCCAGCGGGCACCCTCAGTAATAATAATGCCTTCAAAGCGCCCCAATCGGGAACCATCAGCCAAATCACCCCCGTGGAAGCGGGTGGCTATGACGTGGTCCTAGGCACGGAAAACGGCGACGAAACCGTTAATATTCCAGCGGGCCCAGAGTTGATCGTGGCTGAAGGTCAAACCGTAGAAGCTGGAGAATTGTTGACCACGAATCCCAATGTGGGCGGTTTTGGTCAAAAGGACACCGAAGTTGTGTTGCAAAACCCCAGCCGGATTAAGTTCTTGGCAATTTTCCTGGCGGGCATCATGCTAGCTCAAATTTTCTTGGTCCTCAAGAAAAAACAAATCGAAAAAGTACAAGCCGCTGAACTCAATTTTGAGAGCTAAGCGTCAATCACTGCCCGATTAAGTATTTCCCTCCGACGATAGGCTATCTGACGAGGGATTTTTTCGCTCTGACCTATAATGGCCCTACACTCTGTGTTTTCTTCTCCTTTTTTATGAATTGGCTTGCGTCCTATCGTCCTCAACAACTCTCCCTCGGGCCCCTAGAGCAGGAAATTTTAACCATTCTCTGGAGCTACGGGACAGCGACGGTGAAAGATATTCATGACCATATCTTGGCAAATCCTGACCGTGAGCTGACCTATTCATCGGTGACGACGGTGCTCAATCGCTTGACCAAAAAGGGCTGGCTAGCCTGCCATCGAGAGGGAAAGGCCTTTTCTTGGACACCCCGGATTTCTGCTGACCAGGCTAAGGCGATTAAATCCTACGAACAATTGCAACAATTTTTGGCGGTGAGTAACCCAGAAGTAGTGGCGGCCTTTGCCGATAGTCTGGATACTGCCAGCATCGACCAACTCGGGGCGATCGCTGATCGCCTCAAACGTTTACGCCAAGACCGAGGAGACTAAGAAAATGCATTTAGTCATGCTCTTGTTGGCCCTGGGAACTGCGGCGATGCTTCGCTATGGGCCCCTGCGCCATAATCCGACCCTATCTTGGTCGGAGGTGCTCTTTTATTTTGCCTTTCCACCCTTGTTGGTGCTGATGACGGCGGTTGCCGTGGTTTGTATGGGCTACCAGGGACAAATGTTTGGCTGGGCGGCCAGTCGGGGCAGTTATCTGTTGTCAGCCCTCTTACTGCTCTATGGTGGTATTACCCTTGCTCTGCGACTACAGCAGGTGTGGCTAACGGGTCGTCAACTGCGGCGATCGCCATTGATGGAGATTCAAGGTGAACAAAGTTTTTTGTTAGACACGGCCTTTCCCTACAGTGCCCAGGTGGGCATCTGGCGGTCGCAATTAGTCGTGAGTCAGGGGTTACTCGACCTTTTAAGCCCGGAGCATCTCGGAGCCGTGTTTGCCCACGAAACGGCCCACCATTACCATCGAGATAGTTTTTGGTTTTTGCTTTTAGGATGGCTCAGGCAAATGACCGGCTGGTTGCCGAATACCGATAGTTTGTGGGAAGAATTATTGTTATTACGGGAAGTGAGAGCCGACCAAACGGCGATCACCAGCACCGACCCGCTTTTGTTGGCTGAAGCTCTGATGCTTGTTACTCAGCAGACGCTGAAAACGCCCTTTACTCCCCTGCTAGAGTCCGTCGCTGTGCCCTTTCATCAGCATCAAGAGCGCTTTTTAGTCCGAATTAATGGACTGCTAGACCCGACTCTCGCGACAGTACACATTCATCAAAATCAGAGTCTGGGCCTAATCATTCTCTTTTTATTGGCATTGACCCCGCTCATTTTTATTCCCTTGCATTATTAAAACAATCCCTATGACAACCCTTCCTACGCCCGGTGATGCGGCCCCCGACTTTACCGCGATCAATCAGAGCGGAGAAACCGTGAGTCTGGCGGATTTTGTCGGGTCTTGGTTAGTGCTTTATTTTTATCCCAAAGATAATACCCCAGGCTGTACCACCGAGGCGATCGCCTTTAGTGACTATCAGTCCGAATTTGCCGCCCTCGGCGCTAAAATTTTGGGAATAAGCCCGGATTCCGTCACATCCCACGCTAAATTTATTGAAAAGAAGTCCCTCAGTATTTCTCTTTTGAGCGACCCCGACCATACTGTTGCTGAAGCCTATGGCGTCTGGGGATTAAAGAAATTTATGGGTAAGGAATATATGGGGATTTTACGCTCCACGGTCTTGATTGACCCCCAGGGACGGGTCGCTCAGGTTTGGCCTAAGGTTAAAGTAAAAGACCATGCTCAAACGGTTTTGAGCCAGCTTAAAACTCTAGTTGATCGTTAAATTTTGCAGAGTGCCATGCCTCGATTTTTCTTTACGGTGTCATTTTTGGGTCAATGTCTACGATCGCCCCTTTTTCTAGTCATTTTGTTAATAGCGCTAACAGCGGCACCGCTACAGGCCAAGGATCCCACCTTGAAAGTGGGCATCATCCAACGCTTTGGCGATGAAGACCGAGACCAGCTCACGATTAGTGGCACCGGCAATGACTTGCTGAAATTCAACCTGGCCGATGACCAAGGCAAAACCTTGATCCTAGAAGGCAAGCAAGCCACGATCGCCATTCGTCGTCAAGCATTACCCCAGACGCGTTTAGCTGAACATTTAGTCCTGAGCGACCATGCCACCTTTGAAACCGCCGAGGATAATGCCAAACAATGGCAAGCCAAGGGCATCGAGGTGGAAGTCACTCAACCCGACCGTTGGCAGGTCTGGGCCAAGCGCAGTACCTACAGTAGCCCGGTGGTTCGTCGTTGGCTCCTGGATAGTCTAAGGAGCCAGGGATTTAGCTTTCCCTACCTGAGTAGTGCCATGGTCAAGGCCACTCCCCAGGCAGTATTGGTGATGAATGGTCAGCGCCACGGCATTAAAACCCTGGCGATCGCCGCGAGTAAAAATAAAATCCAGGTCACGGAAGGCACTCGAAAAGCCATGACCTACGGCGGCACGTTGACTCTCCAACCCAATGCCTACGGCAACTATACCCTCGTCAACCAAGTTCCCCTAGAACTTTATTTGCGCGGGGTGGTTCCCCACGAAATTGGCCCCAATGCCCCGGTAAATTCGGCCAAGGCCCAAACCATTATTGCCCGAACCTATGCCCTGCGGAATTTACGACGCTTTGCCGCCGATAATTATCAACTCTGTGCCACCACCCATTGCCAGGTTTACTACGGATTGAGTGGTACCAATCCCCAGGCCGATAAGGCGATCGCCTCTACCGCCGGATTAGTTTTAACCTACAATAATGAATTAGTAGATGCCTTGTACTCTTCCACTGCCGGGGGGGTAACGGCTAAATTCAGTGATGTTTGGAATGGAGAGGAGCGGCCCTACCTCAAGGCCATCATTGATTCTCCCCAACAGGTCTGGGATCTGGCCGAAAATAGCCTAGACCAAGAGGCGGCTTTTCGCAAATTTATTGGCCTCAAGGATGGATTTAATGAAACCGGCCGTCAGGTTTTTCGCTGGCGCTATGAAGCGACTCTCAAGGATTTGACCCGCGATCTAAAAAACTATCTCGAAAAACGTAAGCATCCTCTGGCTAATTTCACCACCATTCAATCCATGAAGGTGACCCGGCGATCACCCTCAGGACGGGTTTTAACCCTGGCGATCGACACCGATAAGGGGGTTATCGAACTGGCAAAAAATGAAGCTCGGAGTGCCTTGGGTCCCCCCCGCAGTACATTATTTTATTTAGACCCTGTCTATGATAATCAGAAAAAACTCCAGGGATTTACCTTTGTGGGAGGGGGACTTGGCCATGGCGTCGGCATGAGCCAGTATGGATCTTATAAACTAGCTCAGCTGGGCTGGTCAGCGGAAAAAATCCTGGGATTTTATTATCCGGGCACAAAAATTCAACCCTTGAATGACCGTATTGTTTTTTGGCGCAAATAACTAACTTATGGTAACGGCAAAATTAAGGCAACTACAAGAGATTTTTCAGTCCATGGAAATGGCCCTGATCGCCTATTCTGGAGGGGTCGATAGTGCTTTGGTAGCTAAAGTTGCCTACGATTGTCTTGGCGATCGGGCTTTGGCGGTGACAGCCGTTTCTCCCTCCCTACTGCCCGAGGAATTAGTTGAAGCCGAAGACCAGGCCCAGTTTATTGGCCTTCGCCATGAGCTGGTCACAACCCATGAAATGGAAAACCCGAACTATACGGCTAATCCAGAAAACCGCTGTTATTTTTGTAAAAGCGAATTGCACGACACCCTACGCCCCCTGGCCCTGGAACGGGGCTATCCCTACGTGGTGGACGGCATCAATGGCGATGACCTGCGCGACTATCGACCGGGGATTCAAGCGGCCAAGGAGCGGGGTGCTCGTTCTCCCTTAGCGGAAGTGGGCATGAGTAAATGGGAAGTGCGGCAACTATCGCAATCCCTGGGCTTGCCCTGGTGGAATAAACCCGCTCAACCCTGCCTAAGCTCTCGCTTTCCCTACGGAGAGACGATTACAGTGGAAAAACTACGACGAGTCGGCCGGGCGGAAATCTATCTACGCCAGTTGGGCTATGAAAATCTGCGCGTCCGCTCTGAAAAGGAAACGGCTCGCATTGAACTCCCATCAGACCAGATTAAACGCTTTATTAATGCCACTAATTTAGACCAGTTAGTTCAAGTTTTTCAAGATCTTGGCTTTTGCTATGTCACCCTCGATCTCGAAGGATTTCAGAGTGGAAAACTCAATCGAGACTTGGCGATCGCCGCCACCTAGGGACTGGTCAAAGAGGTCTTTCTCCCCTTTGAGCTAGAATACTCTAAACGCAAACCCCATTATTACGTCCTTTTTGAGCTGTTCTCTCACGCAAAACTGCTCAACTTGGCAATCACTTGATGCCCCAAACACCATGGAAATAAAAGCCGTTCAATCTGCCTACTACGGCGATACTTCTTTTCGGACTCCGCCCCCCGACCTCGAATCTTTGTTGCTCAAAGAACGCATTGTTTATTTAGGTATGCCCCTTTTTTCCTCCGATGAGGTTAAACAGCAGGTCGGGCTAGATGTAACGCAACTGATTATTGCCCAACTGTTATATCTACAATTTGATGACCCGGATAAACCCATTTTTTTCTACATCAATTCCACCGGAACATCTTGGTACACCGGGGATGCCATTGGCTTTGAAACCGAAGCCTTCGCCATTTGCGACACCATTAATTACATTAAGCCACCGGTACATACTATTTGCATTGGCCAAGCCATGGGAACCGCCGCAATGATTTTATCCGCGGGTGCCAAAGGGTTTCGCGCTAGCTTGCCCCATGCCACCATTATCTTGAACCAAAATCGCACCGGAGCCCAGGGTCAAGCCACGGATATTCAAATCCGAGCCAAGGAAGTGTTGGACAACAAGCGCACCATGCTAGACATCTTGGCCAGCAATACCGGTCAAACCATAGAGAAAATTGCTAAGGACCTCGACCGCACCTTTTACCTTACGCCCAGCCAAGCCCAGGAGTACGGACTCATTGACAAGGTACTAGAAAGTACACGGGATTTGCCTAAGCCTTTAGCCGCCTTGTCCTAAAACTAAGCGGATCTGTCCGATTTTTCGTCTTTAATTATCCTTTCACCCCTTTTTTACGCTATGCCTATCGGTGTTCCTAGTGTTCCCTATCGTCTTCCCGGCAGTCAGTACGAGCGCTGGATTGATATTTATACCCGCCTCAGCCAAGAACGGATTATTTTCTTGGGTCAAGAAGTGAATGATTCGATCGCCAACCGGATTGTGGCCTTTTTGCTTTATTTAGACTCCGATGACCCGGGCAAACCGATCTATCTCTACATCAATTCCCCCGGTGGTTCCGTCACCGCTGGCATGGCCATCTATGACACGATGCAATACATCAAATCTGAAGTGGTGACTATTTGTGTGGGACTCGCCGCCTCCATGGGAGCCTTTCTGCTGGCTTCGGGTTCCTCCGGTAAGCGTCTGGCCCTTCCCCACGCCCGGATTATGATCCACCAACCCATGGGAGGTACCGGTCGCCGCCAGGCAACGGATATCGACATTGAGGCCAAGGAAATCCTCCGTATCCGCAAGCAACTCAATGAAATCATGGCCGAGCGCACTGGCAAAAGCGTCGAAAAAATTGCCAAGGATACCGACCGAGATTATTTTATGTCGGCCGCCGAAGCGGTGGAATACGGCTTAATTGATAAAGTTATCGAAAGTACCCACCAGAACGGCCACACTTAGTTAACTCTGTAACTGCTGGCAAATCAACTCCGCCAAGCGTTGGGCCGCTCCCGGTTTTCCCCGTACCTCCCTCAGACGATCGCCAATTTTTTGCAACTCGTCGGGGTGGTCTAGCCATTGGATTACCTGATCGGCCACCCCCTCGGGGCTTAAATGCCCGACTAATTCGGGGACAATCTCCTCCCGAGCCCAGATATTGGGCCAGGCATAGAGCCGCTTTTGACGCAGGATTAAATAATTGATCAGACGCGCCACTAATCTGCCGACCCCAGGGATTCTAGCCAATAGCCCCGGCAAGCCATCCCAACTTTTCATCGCATCCAGTTGTTGGGTGGGTAACAGCACGAGCATCGGGATGGCCAAAGCTCCCAATTCGGCAGTATTGGCCCCCACGGTGGTGATAGCGCAGGTGAGTCCGCTCAATGGGTCATGGGCTGGGAACTGGGTAATCAGTTCTATTTTCGATCCCGCCGTTGTCACTAAATAATCTATCCCCGACTCGGAGCTTAAATGGGCTTCTACGCCCCCCATGGGCTTGACTAAAGGGTTGTGAGCTGAATGAGCGTAATTTGCCAAGGTTGCCAACTCCACCGTCGGTGCCACAAATAATTGAAATTCAACCTGGGGGCGTTGCTGTTGTACTTTTTCGGCGATCGCCAATGAAAGCGGCACTCCCTGGGATAATTTGCTCGCCTTTGACCCGGGCAGAAGTCCAATTTTAATAGGGTTGTTCTTGCGGGAAATAGGGGACTCTGACCCTACATCTGCCATCAAATCGCCAATCACTGTCATCTTGTTTTGATAGGCGATCGGCACCGCCTGGCGCACCGATTCATTCATTACAGCAAAGGCATCCAACCAGCGATACCAACGGGCCTCCCATTCCGCATAAATAACGGTACGGTAGCCCAAACGCCGCCCAATCATCAGAGCATAAAATTGGTCACCGCCGAGGAAAACCACTACGCCTTGGCAATGCCACTGCCAATTATCCTGGGTCTTTCCCCGGAGCAGAAAATCAAAAAAATGCTCACTACTCTGAACTCGGTCAATTTCTGGGTAACGCCGAGCTACCTCCGCTTCCTTACCCATGGCGTGGGGACAGGGGGACAGCATCACTGAAATACGATAGTGGGCGTTATTGTCTCCCCATCGCTGACGCAGAGCCGTGACCACGGGGCGGACCCAAGTCGTCACTTCACCGGGGCCATTAGACAAAATCAAAATATCAGCGGGTGACATAGAAAGATTCGGGTACAATGCAAAAAGTCAGTATTGCTTAAAATCATAGAATCAAATGAGTGGATCGACCGTAACTCAAGCCAGCCGAGTCTTCCGCCAAGAGGTATTAGGGGCACGCCGGTTTAGTAATATTTTTTGGGCCAGTGTTTCTACCCTGGGCGGCGTAGGATTCCTCTTAGCCGGGCTTTCTAGTTATTTTGGCGTTAACTTACTCAAAGTCAGTGACACATCCAATCTACAATTTATTCCCCAGGGCATTGCCCTTTCCTTCTACGGGGTCGCCGGTACCCTCGTGGCTCTCTACCTCTGGTTAACTATGCTCTGGAACGTGGGGGGAGGCTTTAATGAATTTAACTATGAGACTGGACAGGTCACCATCTTTCGCTGGGGCTTCCCTGGCAAAAATCGACGCATCGAACTTACAAATTCGATGGCTGATATTCAGGCGGTGCGGGTTGATATCAAAGAAGGGATAAACCCTAAACGGGCTCTTTATCTCCGCATCAAGCAACGGCGAGATATCCCTCTAACCCGTGTAGGGCAACCGATTTCTCTATCTCAACTCGAAAATGAAGGAGCAGAACTAGCCCGTTTCCTTAATGTCCCCCTTGAGGGCTTGTAAACCCAAATTTGTAAAGGTGATAATGGCAAATCTTCAGCGCCCGTGGTGGCGTCCGCTACTAGCCCTCATCCTCGCCAGTAGTTTGATGCTCACAGCTTGCAATCAACCCCAAGCTATCTCCTCCGATTCATCCCCCCTCACGACGGCTCAAGCCGGTAACCTGACTATGGAAAACTATACCCCTCGCTTAGACGGCAACGCCACCGTAGAAATGGTGGTCAATGGCTCTCCCATTACCATTGAAGTCGATGGCACCAACGCACCGGTAACCGCGGGTAACTTTGCAGACTTGGTAGAGCGAGGATTCTACAACGGTTTGACCTTCCACCGAGTTGTGCGCGAACCTCAGCCGTTTGTCGTCCAAGGGGGAGACCCCAAGGGAGACGGCACCGGCGGTTTTACCGATTCCGTGACCAAAAAGCCCCGTAATGTTCCCCTAGAAATCAAATTAATCGACAAAGACCCTACTCAAAAAACAACGCCGATTTATGGCCAGGGCTGGGGACAGCAGTCTGGCAAGAGTAACCCTCCCGTTGCCCTTTCCCACAAACGAGGAGCCATAGCCATGGCCCGCTCTCAGATGCCCAACTCCGCCTCCTCTCAATTTTATTTTGCGCTATCCGATGATATCGGCTTCTTGGATGGAGACTATGCCGTCTTTGGTTATGTCACTAAGGGCATGGAGGTGGTTGACACTATCAAACAAGGAGATAAAATTGAGTCTGCAAAAATTGTGTCTGGAGCCGAAAATCTCAAAAAATAAGCTGGTTTGTTAGGGATTCCTGGCTCTAAGCGGGCCAGGATCATTAATCCTGATTGACTATTTTTTTCGAGTCTAGATGCCATTGACGCCAAAAGCTAGAACTGCGTACAGCAAACCAAAGTAGTAGAAAGGCGATTAATCCTCCCTTTTGGGGAGAGTTGATGGCAAATAAAACTAATCCGACACAGAGCAAATCCTCTAGCAGAGCGGCCCAGAGGGGAATGCCCCGGAGCCGAAAGAACCACCCGACTTGCACGAGCTTTAGCACCAGGGCAAAGACTGCCCCCAGTCCGCCCGTTAACCAGATGGGCCAGACTTCCGCCGCTCCGACCGGAAATAGTTTGACGATGGTCAAGGCCATCAAGGCCCCCACCAGGGGAGTAATGACCAATTGAATAGTTTGTAGGAGTCGTTGACCCAGCAGTCGTTTGGAAGCGAAGAGCTCGAACAACGACCAACTGGTGAGGATGGCGATGAGCACCTGGGGATGAACTGCCGATAGCAGTGGCACCTGAGTCCAGAGGTCACCTTGCAGTAAGCCAATCATCAAGAGGGGAAGGGCGATTCGCATCCCCGCCGCGGCTGAAGCAGACAGGATCGCCAAAACGCCAACCAGAATGGTCATCAAAAAGAACCAATATTCTATCTAGTTTCCATACTACAGGGTGGTCAATAGTTGTCGCCGTTGCAGACTGCGAATATCGTCTAGGGGAATTGTGATTTGGTCTAGGTGCTGGGCGATAGTCTGTCCAGGCTTTTGCTCACAGGCTTGCAAGAATTCAAATTCTAATTCGGTTAATTCTAAGGGTTGATAATCATAATCAAACAAGCTACGACTAGGCCAGCCGGTCATGCAGGGATGGCATTGGGGTATGGCTTGTAGTAGAGCCTGATCATCAGACCAATCCCAATGGTTTAAGGGGGGTTTTGCCAAGAAAAATTCGTAGTGGGTAATTTCTGGGTCGAGCAATTCAATCAAACGATAGCGTTCGCGATCGCCGAGGGATGCCGCTCGACTCATCAGCTCCGGGGATTTGGCCAAGAGTCGCTCCAGTTGCCAATAGCGGGGATTAGAAAAACCAACAAATTCTAAGCCGGAGGCATCAATTAATTCAAATAGGGTATTGATGTTGTAGTCTACTTCCTGAGGATGAACATACATATCAGCAAAGGATTCATCTCGATGATTTTCCAGCGACCACCGCTCCTTTTCGCGCAGAACTAGCCGATTTTGGGCGGGTAAACTAGCAAAAATGTCTCGACCTACAGCAACACCATCTCGATAATCCCCTTGTTTTTCTCCCTGTAATAAGGCGATCGCCTGTTGCATCAGTTGAATTTCCCAGCGACCTAGTTCGGCGTAGACAAAAATATGAAATAGACCACCGGGGGCCAGGACATCTGCCAAGGCTTTGATGCCAGCCTGGGGATTGGGTAAATGGTGTAAAACGCCCACAGAATTAATATAGTCAAATTGACCCAATAGTTCCGCCGCATTTTCGAGGTTAAGCTGTTTAAACGTTACATTTTCCCGAAAAACCCCCGAACGCTGACAACGACGTTGGGCAACATCCAGGGCATTTTCGCTAATATCGATCGCCGTAATGTCGGCCAAGGGATTGAGATACATCAAATACTCGGTACTTACGCCAGTACCACAGCCCGCATCCAGAATGCGAATTTTCTCCCGTTCGGGGCGAGCTCCCGTGCAAAAATTGTGAACCGCCTGCCAATGCCAGCGCCAGTTGTAGCCCGGTGGGGGCTGATCGAGGAGGGGCTCTGGGGGAAAGGGATAAGTATTGTAGAGACGTTGGACGGCGGAGCGTTTTTGGGAATCGGAGGTCATGGGGAAATAAAACTTTAAAAAGCGGGGATTTGTAAAGAATAGGGCTTTATTTTTGGCGTTTTTCGCAACCAATGCCATCAAGGTCACGGTCTAAGCCGTAGGGGTCTGGCGGCAAAACACGGAAATTTTTGGCTCGAATGTCTTTACAATTTATGTCAGTCCCATTAGCCGGTAAACAGAGCCCGGGATAGGCAGGATGGCAATTGTTGCCTCGATTGCTCACTACCATGGCTGGAGTTTGGGGGCTTGAAGATTTGATCCCATCGGCATGGACGGGAGTTGCACTGACCACTATTAATGAGAAAACTAGGAGCAGGTAGCCCATGGTCGCCATTGAAAAATAGTTCAAGCTCCATACTAACTGTTCTCCACAAAAATAAGCATCAATGGAGGAAAACCACCCGATTTCGACCATCTCGCTTGGCCTGGTAGAGGGCGCGGTCAGCTTGCTTTAGTAAGGACTTGAGGTTAGGGGTTTCTAGGGTTAAGCTCGTTACCCCAATGCTGACAGTGACAACAATTTCTTCGCCATTCACCGTGAGATGATCCTGCTCAATCATTTGGCGTAGGCGTTCCCCTAGGGCCAGGGCTTCGCTGCGGTCAATATTGGGCAGTAAAATGGCAAACTCTTCTCCCCCCAAACGCCCCAGAATATCGAATTGACGTAAATTTTCCTGCAAAAGCTGTGACAAATTTTCTAGCACCAAGTCTCCGGCATCGTGGCCATGCTGGTCATTGATTTTTTTGAAATGGTCAATATCCAACATCATGAGTGATAGGGGAGTCTGATAGCGGATAGTGCGGTTAAATTCAGCAGTTCCCCGTTGCATAAAGTAACGGCGATTAAATAGACCCGTGAGCTCATCGGTGATGGCCAGGCGAGCAAGGCGTTTTTGCAGTTGACGCTGTTCGCTCACATCCACGATCGCCGCAAAGATCGCCAACTGATGGTCAAAGGTGATTTTACTCAGGGATAAACTCGCCCAAAAGGCATTGCCTGTCTTAGTTTGCAGTTTTACTTGCCAATTTTGAATAAACGCCTCTTGGGCCAAGGTCGTCTCTAAACGCGCCCGGTCGTCTTGGCTGACATAGTAATTGTGGGTAATTTGCTCTTGGATAGTGTCGGGATTCAGTTCAAATTTTTGTAGGGCTTGGAAATTGACATAGAGAACTCGACCTTCGGGCCAACTAGAAATTACCACAGGAAAAGGGGCATGATCCACCAAGGCGCGGTAACGATCCGCCAACTCCTCTAGTTTGGCCTCGCTGTCAATGCGCTCTTTAATTTCTTGGCGCAGACGGGCTTGGAGTTGATAAAAACGCACGCTCAGCCCGATCAGACCTATCAATAGCAAAACTGTGCCTAGGATGCAAGCCTGGAGCCAATAATCATCCCTGGCAACGTAGTCTTGGTAAAGGAATCCCTCTAGGTTAAATTGTCCGGGCAACAGCCCCAACTCTTGGTAGGTATCGGCGATCGCCTGCCAGCGTTTGGGATTCATGGTGCCAATGTCCAACAGATGGGGAAGGATCAACTTCCGGCTTTGTTGGGCTTCAAAGGCTAGATGTTCCGGGCTGTGGCGCTCACTGTAGTCATTTAAAATCAGAGTGATAACGTCCTGGGGATGCTCTAGGGCATAGTGCCAACCCGCCAAGGAAGCCTCTCGAAAGGCTTTAACCCGTTGGGGATGCTCGCGGATATAATTTTCCGTGGTGAATAGAGTATCGCCATAGAAATCAATGCCGCTGGAGCGGGGATTAAAGGTGACGTATTTTAGTCCTGCTTTTTCGAGCAAAAATGGTTCATCGGTGGCATAGGCCGAGATAACATCCACCTCACCTTGAATCAGGCTGTCGAGCTCAAAATTATGGGCAATTAACTGTAATTGCGATAGTTCAATGCTCTCTTGTTTAAGATAAGCTATCAAGGCCGCATCGGCTCCAGCTTGCAACATCACTTTTTTGCCCACGATGTCATGGATATGGTCAATCTTCGATGACTCCAGAGCCAAAAAAATCAAGGGAGAATGCTGATAAATTGCCGCTAGGGCTATCACGGGCTTGCCCTGACTCCGTAGAGCGATCAGGTGAGCATCGCCTACCCCAAACTCTGCTTCTTGCTCTAAAACCGGACCAACGGGGTCACTGCCGTCAGTGGGTGCTTCCAAAAAGGAGACATCCAAACCGGCTTGTTCGTAGTAGCCCAGGGCCTTGGCCGCGTAGTAACCAGCAAACTGAAACTGATGTTGCCATTTTAGTTGTAGGGTCACAGGTTCCAGAGCGGTAGGCGACTCCCCATGGGCTAGGCTTCCCTGAAAAAACGCTAACTCCAGGGCCAACGAGACCCCCAAAATGGCGATTGCCGTTGATCTGAGTAGATATTTAACCTGAAATGCCAGCCCCATTAGTGTAAGCAACGCTGGTAGAGGGACAATACCTCCGCCCAGGCCGCTGTTGCCGCCTCAGACTGATAACTAGCCCGTTGGTCACAAAAGAAACCATGATCTGTGCCGGGATAGCGAAAAATTTGATGGGAGACCCCCTGGGTTTTTAAGGCCTCTTCAATTTGATTAATATCTTGGATAGGAATGGAGGCATCTTCCAGTCCAAAAAAAGCGTAGATCGTTCCTTTGATCTCGGCGGTGTAACCCAGGGTGGGTACATCCTCTCCGGGGCACCAGTGGGGAATACCTGCCCCATAGAAAGAGGCCGTGGCCTTAACCTGCGCTAGGGTCGCCCCCAGATAGGCCACTAATCCCCCAAAGCAAAAGCCGATGGTGCCGACTCCTGTAGGCTTAACCTGGGGTAATTGATAGAGATAGTCAATGGTAGCCTGGAGGTCACTCAAAAGTTCCCCTCGCTGAGTCCCGGCCTTATAGCGTTTGCCTTGTTCTACCCCGGCAGTATCGTAGCCTGCTTCAAATCCCGGTGCCTGGCGTTGAAAGAGGGCCGGGGCGATCGCCACGTAGCCTTCCTTGGCTATGCGTTCGGTTACATCCCGAATATGGGCATTGACCCCAAAAATTTCTTGAATGACAATAATGGCAGGATAGGAGCCCTCCGCTACAGGACAAGCCAGGTAGCCATCAATGGACAACCCTTGATGGAGAATCTGAACAGGGCGAGTTTCAATCAATGGGGTCACAATTCGTTCCTCAACCAAAAAACTAGGTGCAGTCTAACCTAATTAACAGAAATTATTTTTCTTTTCCTTGTTCTCCCCTAAAGAAAGTGAGCTAGGGGGGATTAGACTGAAAAATTCCAACTATTCTGCTCATTCTGCGACTATTTCGTCGTTTCTTGTGACTAGATTAATCCCCCTTTGTAAGGGGGACCATGAGTTTATAGCTGTTTCGGGTCAGAATGAGGTACTCTGCTTAGATTTCTGCCACTGCCCGTTCAATTAAACGATGGGCCAGGGTCTGGGTGCCGGTATGTTCGTAATAATTGGTAGACATATCAATGAAGGCCGCCAAATAATCCAGGCGATCCTCCGTGACATCCATGAAACCTCGAAACTGTCCCAGAATTTTATTGGGCGTAATGTCTCGTTCCGCCACAAAATTGGTCATCCATCCCTTCACCGAATCAAAACTTCGGCCAATAAAATCTAATTGATTGTTGACCGTATTGCCGGGAATTAAGGGTTTGATTTTACTGAATGTGCTATTCTGCTCTAGTTCCTTGGGAGACATATTACCCAGGAAATCCATAGCTTTGAGGGCAAAGTTGGGGCCGAGGGGAATAATCCCATCAACACACACCAGGGCCGCCATCCGCATCAAGGATTCGCCACTGTAGTCGGCCAAGGAGGTGACAAAATCACCAATGCTATCCCCTGGGATGCCGTTAATTTGACAAAACGCGACTAATTCAGCCACTAGCTTGATGGAAAGGTCGATCGCCTGAGCTTTTTCGGGATTAGGAGTAATTTTGTTCAGAAACCCCAAAAAGGAAATCTTTTCACCAACTTTATTAGCCAGGGCCGCCGCTCCCAGCGCACTATCGGTGGCATCAACGGTTTGGTAGAGCCAGAGGGCATTCTGATAACCCTGGGACTTATCGTTAAAAAGCCAGACCGCCCGGTCGCCAATTTGTTGAATCAACGCGGGATCCGTTTCTCCGGTGACCTTACGGATGGTATTTTCAAACCCTACTACATTTTCCCACTGACCCGGCACAACAAAATCGAGGGATTTAAGCATCATCACCGTCAAACCGCCGGTGGGTAATTGATCAACGAGGTCATAGATGGATTTAGCCATGGTTCAATCTCCTAAAAATAATGCGAATCGAGTTGGGGGATGCTTGCGTCCTATCCTAGCTCAAGGCTTAGGTGCCGAGACGTGGACGTGGGGAAATCGATGGAGATGGTATTCGCTACTTTCTAGCATGGAGTAGTCTGCCTCCCCCATGGCCTGACGAAAGTTGGCGGCGATCGCCGCCAAAAACGTGGGAGAAATCGCTTTCCATTGTTCTTGACTATGCCAACGAATCACCAAAATCAGCTCATCGGCGATCGCCGGATTAGTCCAGACTTCTTTCCCCATAAACCCTGGTTGTTGGGCAAGAGCCTCTGTCCAATGGGCCAAATCTTGTTCCACAAAGTAGTCTTGTCGGTCGGGGTCAACCCGAAACCTTAACCATTCAATTACCATAATTTGCTAAATTAATGAGGATTTTGTTGGGGGAATGCCCCCTACTCTGAATTTTAGGGGATTCAAGGAAAATGAAGGTTATTGCCACCAATATTGCCGATGTCTTGATTTTAGAGCCGACGGTTTTCGCAGATGAGCGGGGGTTTTTCCTTGAAAGTTATAACGAGCAAAAATTTGCTGACGCCGTCGGTGTTAATCCTCATTTTGTCCAAGACAATCATTCCCTTTCGCGGCGGGGAGTCTTGAGGGGATTACATTATCAGATAAAATATCCCCAAGGAAAATTAGTCCGCGTCGTGGTAGGAGCCGTTCTCGATGTAGCCGTTGACCTGCGTCGCTCTTCCCCCAGTTTTGGGCAATGGACGAGTTGTCTGATTAGTGCTGAAAATAAACGACAATTGTGGATTCCAGAGGGTTTTGCCCATGGCTTTTTGGTAATGTCAGAGACGGCCGAATTTCTCTACAAAACTACCCATTATTATCATGCCGACTCCGACAGAACGATTCTTTGGAATGACCCGGATTTGGGCATTGATTGGCAGTTGAGCGAAAGCCCTATCCTCTCTGAAAAGGATAAAAAAGGTCAATTATTTAGCCAAGCTGAGCTATTTGAGTAAAAACCAAGTTTAATCAAGGCACTCCTGAATTATGTTGACTAATTGCTTTAATTTTAGGGATTTGCTCAAATAAGCATCCGCCCCGGCCTGCAAACATCGCTGGCGATAGGGGGAATTGCTCACTAGATTTAACGCCCTAAAGCACTTTTAATGAGGTCAAGTAGGCTGCTGCCACCGAAGGCGATCGCCAGCAAAATCGAAGATGACAGAATAAAACCACAGACGCAAATAATTAACCCCCCGAGACTAATTGCCCCGTCATTATCCAGTAAGCCAAAGCCTGTGACAAAGATCCCCATCGCCGGAAGTGTATTAGTGCCGGGGATGGGAATCATCATCGAAATGGACATCAAGGCGATCGCCAAACCAATGACAGTGCGACCGGGGAGGCTGTTGCAAACCGGAGTCAAGCGTGGGCGAGAAATCAACTCAATACGACGCAGCCAAGGCAAACCCAGTTTTAGAACCTGACGAACGTTATTCACTTCAAAGCCGTGATTTCGCCAACTATTCGGAAACCAGGGTTTCTCCCGCCCGAGGAGCAACTGTCCAGCTAACAGCACCATGGCAATCCCAAAGGGAACCGAATAGCCCGGAGCCGGGATGGGTAGGGCCGAGGGAAACGACAGTAGCACAAAGAGAAAACCGAAGGTGCGCTCCCCTGCAAGGTCGAGGAGGTCGCTGAGGGTGACTTTAAGGCGATCGCCTCGACTCTCGATTAAAGGCACTGGATTAATGTATTTAGTCTTGTTTTTGACCGTTTTTGTGGATTTAATCACGGCGGTACTGGTGGGAGCCTTTATTGCCAATATTTTGACGATTAAGCGCCTCAGCGATGAACAAAGCGAGAATATTAAGGCCATTACCGATCCTTCCCTGGGCCGGAATCTGACCCTGGAGGAACAGACCATCTTGACCCAGGCCAATGGGGATATTTTAATGCTCCAACTCGGTGGCCCGATGAGCTTTGGTGCCGCCAAAAGTATTTCCCGACGGATGGCCATGGTCAAAAATTACCATGCTCTAGTTCTAGACCTAAGTGAAGTACCCTCCATTGGTGTGACCGCTACCTTGGCGATCGAATCCATTATTCAGGATGCTCTCAAGCACCATCGCCATGTCTGGATCGTTGCCATCTCCTCCAAGGTTCAAACCAGACTCAAATCCCTTGAATTAGAGAAATTTGCCGCTCAAATAGCCTCAAATCAAGAGCAAATCCCTCCCCAATTCCATCAGATTGATGACCGTCTCCAGGCGTTGCGATCAGCCTTGCTAATAGTGACATCCTCGCCAATTTTGGCGGAGTACTAATTGAAGGTGATGACGCTCCGAATCGATTCACCCCGGTGCATTAATTCAAAGGCCTGATTAATGTCCTCTAGGGGCAGGGTATGGGTAATCAAATCATCAATATTAATCTTGCCGTCCATATACCAATCAACGATTTTCGGCAAATCAGTACGCCCCCTGGCCCCTCCAAAGGCGGTGCCCTTCCAAACCCGCCCCGTCACCAATTGAAACGGACGAGTGGAAATTTCTTCTCCGGCTCCCGCTACGCCGACGATGGTCGAAACCCCCCACCCCTTATGGCAACATTCCAGCGCCTGGCGCATGAGCTGGACATTGCCCACGCATTCAAAGCTGTAGTCCGCTCCGCCTCGGGTTAGCTCCACCAAGTGAGCGACCAAATCCCCGTCAATTTCCTTGGGATTGACAAAATGGGTCATGCCAAATTTGTGGGCCAGGTCTTTTTTGCCGGGGTTGATATCAACGCCAATAATTTGATCGGCCCCCACCAGCCGCGCCCCTTGGATCACATTCAAGCCAATGCCACCCAAGCCGAATACCACAACCCTAGAGCCAGGTTCTACTTTTGCGGTATTAATCACCGCGCCAATGCCGGTGGTAACGCCACAGCCGATATAACAAACCCTATCAAAGGGGGCATCCTTACGAATTTTAGCCAGGGCGATTTCTGGTACCACTGTATGACTGGCGAAGGTTGAGGTGCCCATGTAGTGAAATAATGGTTTGCCCTGAACCGAAAAACGACTGCTGCCATTGGGCATGACGCCCCGCCCTTGGGTTGTGCGAATTGCCTGACATAAATTGGTCTTGAAGCTCAAACAATACTCGCATTGCCGACATTCCGGCACATAGAGCGGAATTACGTGATCGCCCACGGCCAGGCTTGTTACTCCTGCTCCCACTTCGACGACGACCCCGGCTCCCTCATGGCCCAGGATTGAGGGAAATAGCCCTTCCGGGTCCTTGCCGGAGAGGGTATAGACATCGGTGTGACAGACCCCAGTGGCTTTGATCTCCACTAATACTTCTCCGGCTTGCGGGCCTTCGAGTTGAATGGTTTCAATGCTCAGGGGTTTTCCGGCTTCCCAGGCGACAGCGGCTTTAATATCCATAAAAAATAGTTGATCTGCTCAGCTAAAGTGGGTCAGGGGTTAAATTATGAGGGATTATGTCAAGACTGGCTGAATTTTTGCTAGAATCCCGTCAATACTCTGTTTGAGGGAGCGCCACGGAAATGACTATTGTTGAGAGTTCAATTTTAGCCCTGAATCATGCCCCGGTGATCGCCGATTATCATTTTTTGCTAGCCTCAATCCAACACATCGGCCACCAGGCGATCGAGGGAACGGCTTACTTGGCACAAAACTATAGTGAAATCCAAAAAATTGATATCATTGCTGATTTTCAAAAAGCCTTTACCAACTTCATCGAATCGGGACAAGTGTGGGCTCTGGGCATTGGTTTAGTTTTAGGTTGGGTTTTACATGGTTTTATTGGCTCGTGATCTATTACCATTACATTTACCCTAATTCCTGCTTAGACCATGGCCAAAAAAACCTGGAGTGACCGCTTTGAAGGCAGTTTGCATCCTGCAATTGTTCTCTTCAACGCCAGTATTGGGTTTGATATCGAACTGATTGACTACGATATCACGGGCTCCATTGCCCATGCCCAGATGTTGGCCCATACGGCAATCATCACTCAAGAAGAGGCGGATTTACTCGTTCAGGGTCTAGAACAAATTCGCCAGGAATACCAGGCAGGAAATTTCAACCCTGGGGTTGACCAGGAAGATGTCCATTTTGCGGTGGAACGTCGTCTGACGGAATTAGTCGGCGATGTGGGCAAAAAACTACATACCGCCCGCTCCCGTAATGACCAGGTCGGCACAGATATTCGCCTCTACCTGCGGGACAAAATTGATGCGATTCAAGAGAACCTGCGGGAGTTCCAACGGGTCTTGGTTACCCTAGCCGATGCCAATATTGAGACCCTAATTCCTGGCTATACCCATCTACAGCGGGCCCAGCCCATTAGCCTTGCCCATCATTTGTTAGCCTATTTCCAGATGGCCCAACGGGACTGGGAACGACTTCGAGACATTCGCATTCGGACTAATATTTCGCCCCTCGGTGCCGGGGCCTTGGCCGGAACCACCTTTCCCATTGATCGCCATTTTTCGGCTAACTTGCTGGAATTTGATGGAGTTTATGCCAATAGCTTAGATGCCGTCAGTGACCGTGACTTTGCCATTGAATTTCTGAATGCGGCTAGCCTAATAATGGTGCATCTAAGTCGTTTGAGTGAAGAAATTATTCTCTGGGCTTCCCAAGAGTTTAGTTTTATTACCCTAACTGATAGTTGCGCCACGGGGTCGAGTATCATGCCCCAAAAGAAAAATCCCGATGTTGCGGAGTTGATCCGGGGTAAAAGCGGGCGGGTGATTGGGCATTTACAAGGGCTATTGGTTTTGATGAAGGGGTTACCCCTGGCCTACAACAAAGATTTACAAGAAGACAAAGAAGCTCTCTTTGATGCGGTTAAAACCGTACAGGTGAGCTTAGAAGCGATGACGATTTTGCTGGATGAAGGCTTAATCTTTCGTCAGGAACGCTTGGCGGAGGCGGTTGCCGAAGATTTTTCCAATGCCACCGATGTCGCCGATTATCTTGCCGCCAAGGGAGTCCCCTTCCGCGAAGCCTACAATTTAGTCGGAAAAGTGGTCAAAAGTAGTTTGGCTCAAGGGAAATTACTGAAGGATCTAACCCTAGACGAATGGCAAGCCCTTCATCCCGCCTTTGAACAGGATATCTACGCGGCGATCGCCCCGACTCAAGTGGTAGCGGCTCGCAACAGCTATGGAGGAACGGGCTTTGAGCAGGTACGTCTAGCCCTAGAAAATGCCAAGCAGGTGCTCGACAGTTAAACCATATGTCATTTGATCTTTCTGTCTTTAGCGTTTGCCAATCCTTATCATTCCTGGGAGCGAGGACTCAATGAACATACGAATGGATTGCTAAGGCAGTTTTTTCCAAAGCAGACAAATTTCAAAACCGTGAAACCAGAGGCATTAGAAAAAGCAGTCATGTTGATTAACAAAAGACCGAGAAAATCGCTTGACTAAAAAACGCCATTTGAAGTATTCTATTCAGGTAAATCAGACACTGATGCACTTCAGATTTGAATTGGCGGATTGATCGAGCAAATCTAGATTTTAGCCCTGGGTTAGAGTCAATAAAACGGGACATTTCAACTTTGTAACCCGCAACAATAACTACTAAATCTTCTCGATAATCTTCCATCATTTTCAGGAGAGTATTAATAGCTTCCTGACCAAAAATATCCCCTCGCCCATCGGGTACCAGAGAATAAGCTTCATCGATGAAAAGAACCCCTCCCAATGCTGACTGCACTACTGCGGCTGTCTTTAGTGCCGTTTGTCCCAAATATTGTGCCACCAAATCAGCTCTATCAACTTCAATAAAATGACCTTTTGATAAAACACCTAGTCGATTATAAATATCACCTAAAATCCTTGCCACTGTTGTTTTTCCTGTACCAGGATTGCCAGTGAAAACAAGATGCCTTGTTAGGGCCGGTGCCTTGATTCCTGCCTGAACTTGCATTTGTGCCACTTTAGCAATATTCACCAGCTCTTGAACCGTCGATTTAACAGTGTTTAATCCGGTCAATAATTGCAATTTATCCAATCCTTGCTGAAGCTTATCGTTAATTAATTTATCCTTAGATTCTGCCGGCACGGGAAATGATGGTATTGATGTTGTTTTAACTAATTTTCCGGCTTCGTTGGCATACTCATCACTGATTTGAGTGGCATAAGACCCAAGTAATTTAAACGCTGTTTTGACGGCGGCTTCTTTGGAAGCCGCTTCAGCATAAAATAAACAATCAACCACCAGGGTAATCGCATCTTGATTGAGTTTTGAAATGACTGTCAGTTGACCTAAAATTTGACTTTACAATATTTGCCCTGCCATTAACAGAGCGATGAAATTTATGTTTTTTAGATTTACTTCAGTTAGTCCATCACCTCCTT
>JBGSZT010000082.1:0-37643 GCA_041750255.1 Synechocystis sp. | reverse complement strand
ACTTGGGTCGCCGCGCCCGTGATACCTTCATTGGCCTTAAGAAGACCTGCCGTAAACTAGGCATTTCCTTTTGGCACTATCTTGGCTCCCGACTCCGTGACGATTCTTCTGTGCTTTCTCTGCCAGACATTCTTCGTGAACGTATCCTTCAACCCCCTACTACCCCTTTGCCCACGTAGTTCACCCTTGATTTTGTCAACCCTCACTTTTTGAGAGGTTGTCCCTTCTTGGGTCTTGGATACTGCCAAAACTCCCTTCCAGGGATGCTTTAATGTTTCAGTCATGATGATAAGTTTTCTGCTCCACCACATTTTTGTACTCTTTTCCATGCAATTACCCTGTGCGGTACCCTAGAAACAGGTTTGTCCTATCGTTGCTTTTGCTATGAGTTTCCACGCTGAATTTGAACTGCTTTTGCGGGCCTGTTATCCCCTACTCTACATCCCCACCAGTGAAGAAGAGCGCGTTGAAATGGCGATCGCCAATTGTGCCAAAAGAGTGGGCAACCGAGCAGTTTATGTCTGGGATTTTGTCGATGGCTATCAGGGTAATCCCAATAGTGAAGGCGTTGGCAAACGGAATCCCTTGCAAGCGTTAGATTTGGTAGAAAAATTGCCGGTAACGATTGGTGCAACCTTTATTTTGCGAGATTTTTATCGCTTTTTAGAAGATGTTGCTATTTCGCGTAAACTACGAAACCTGGCTCGGAGTCTCAAGGCTCAACCCAAAACTATTGTTTTACTGGCACCGGAGGTGAAGATTCCCAGCGACCTAGCGGAAGTGATCACCGTTGTTGATTTTCCTTTACCGAACCAAGCTGAAATTAGAGCCGAAATTCAACGTCTATTGGGGTCGATGCCGCAGGACTTAACACCCAAATTACTAGATGAATTAACCCGTTCCGCCCAGGGATTATCCCTAGAACGGATTCGACGAGTGTTGACCCGATGCTTGGCGGACCATGGGCAACTAGAGGCAGAGGACGTGGACTTAATTCTTGAAGAAAAGCGTCAATCTATCCGTCAAACCCAAATTCTGGATTTTTACCCAGCCACGGAACGGATTAGCGACATTGGCGGTTTAGATAATCTTAAGGATTGGTTATTGCGACGGGGCAATGCCTTTAGTGACCGCGCCCGCAGCTACGGATTGCCCTATCCTCGCGGCCTTTTGTTGGCGGGGATTCAAGGTACCGGTAAATCTCTCACGGCTAAGGCGATCGCCCACCATTGGCATTTACCACTGTTGCGCTTGGATGTGGGTCGGTTATTTGGGGGCTTAGTGGGGGAATCCGAGTCCAGAACGCGCCAGATGATCGGTTTAGCCGAAGCCCTAGCACCCTGTATCTTTTGGATCGATGAAATTGACAAGGCCTTTGCCGGGGTCGATAGTCGGGGCGATGGCGGCACAACTAGCCGGGTCTTTGGCACATTTATCACCTGGCTGGCGGAAAAAACCTCCCCGGTGTTTGTGGTAGCCACCGCCAATAATGTCCAATCGTTGCCGCCGGAATTACTGCGAAAAGGTCGTTTTGATGAAATTTTCTTTGTTGGTCTGCCCTCGGAGCCTGAACGGGAAGCCATTTTTAAGGTTCAATTAAGCCGTCTGCGTCCCCACAATCTCCAAGCCTACGACCTGAAGCGTCTTGCCTACGAAACGCCGGATTTTTCCGGGGCTGAAATTGAGCAAATCCTGATCGAAGCCATGCACCTCGGCTTTAGCCAAAATCGAGACTTCACCAGTGAAGATATCCTCGAAGCGGCAAGCCATGTGGTTCCCCTCGCGCGAACCGCCCAGGAACAAATTCAATTTTTGCAGGAATGGGCCGCGGCCGGGAAAGCTCGACTCGCATCCCGCGATCATCGTTTTCCTGTAAGCTAATTTTTGTCTTGTTTGAGATAACATGGATGCTTTCTTGCTCCCTTGCGTTCCTTCGGCTACGCTCAGGAAAAGGGCAAAGGGTAAGGTTGCTCGCGGGGAATAAGTAGATAAATGTAATGAAACTAATCATAGGTTTTATGATTTATCCCCCCAGCCCCCCTTATTAAGGGGGGAGTCCGTAGAATGGAAGGATTTTATAAATATTTACTCCCATCTACCTACACTCTTTTTCCCCGTTAATTACTGCAAGTTCTTGACAATAACCATTTATTGATTTTTTTATTCAAAAATAATGAAAACCATCTCTAGTTTTTTCCAATTTATAATTGGCTTTGTCCTGGGAGTTGTGCTTTTTACGGGCGGTGTCTCCCTGATGGGTTATTTAGTTTTTACCCGCTTTGCCGCCACCCCCGAAAAGCCCATTTTTGACGAAGAAAAACCCAAACCGAGCCCGAGTAAAACTCCTAATCCATCCCCCTCTGCCAGTCCCAGTCCATCTCCTAGCCCCAGCTCTTCACCCAGTCCTAGCCCTTCGCCGAGTCCCTCTCCCGAGGAGGAATTACCCCCCAACGCCTACAAAGCTCAGGTCATCTGGGGTGAGGGCCTAAGTCTACGTTCAAGTCCAAGCCGTGATTCTGAGCGCAGTGGTGGAGTTGGCTTCAATGCGGAAGTCATTGTTTTAGAATCCGATGGAGAATGGGTCAAAATCAGATCCGGAGGGCAAGAGGGCTGGGTACGCCAAGCAAATTTGAAAAAAATGGAGTAGCCCAACATCCATGCGCCGACGATTATGGCTCCTGCGCCATGGGCATCGCTGGGACTTCGCCAACCCGGAGTGGTTCGAGACGGCCCCCCGGCGCTATGACCCACCCCTATCGCCCCTCGGTCTAGCCCAAGCTCAATCCCTAGCCGATGATTTTGGTGATCGCCAGATTGATTATTTGTTTTGCTCTCCCTTTTTGCGAGCCATTCAAACCGCTCTTCCCATTGGCGATCGCCTGGGGTTACCGCTCCAGATCGAAGCCGGACTGGGAGAATGGCACCACGGTGACTGGATGAGTGAAGCCCCAGAAACCGAACCCTGGGAAAGCTTACTGCGCCAGTATCCCGCCATTAATCCCCATCATACGTCTGTGATTCATCCGGTTTATCCTGAGAGCGAACCGGAAATGAGGGCTCGCATTGCTCGATGTTTAAGTTATTTATTGACAGAGTTTCCGGGAAATTTACTGGTAGTGGGTCATAGCGCCACCGTCGTGGCAGGGCTTAAACATTTATTGCCAAACCCCGCCCCTAATGAGACGATTCCCGTCGCCAGCGCCAGAGGACTTACTTTTGATGGTTTTTCCTGGTTGCAAATTTCCGGCTAACTTGCACAGGATTTTGGCGATTAGAACGTAAAGGTCGTGCGGATGGCTCCAATCACTAGGGTTTCGTTGCGACTGTCAAAATCGGCGTTGGGAATGACCAAAATACCCGGTGTAATGAACCAATTGTCACTCATCGCCCACTGGAAAAACCCTTCGAGATGCAAAGAGCTATCCTGATCCGTGGCGCGGAGTCCATCGGGCAAGGTCAGACTAGAAGTACTGAGCCAGGGTTGCATTCCCACAATAATGCCGCCCATATTTCCCTCCCGAATCAAATCCGGGAACGCCAGGGTAACCGCCCAATTCCAAATATCGAGGTCACCCCGCCCGATCACCCCTTTATCGGTTTCGATCACCGCTAGGGTTTTGGCCTTGGTCAATCCGCCCCAACCCCCCAGCACAAAATGCTCAGAGAGCTTCCAGGACATTTCCACACCGTAGGCATTATGCACCGTAGGAACCGCTTGTCCTAGGCGATCCTCGGCAAAAAACTGAAAATTCGAGCGTTGGCTACCCGTACCAGTATCGAGGCTATTGTAGCCGTGGGCGTAGGTCAGGGCCACGTTTAATTTGTCGTTGAAATTGTACCCGACCTGGGCGATCGCCCCGTAGGGACCATTAAATAGACCCGCACCCTGACGAGGGTCATTGCCTTCCCCGGCCAAGTAACCCAAGCTCCATTCCAGATTATTCCAGGTGCCCTGCATCCCTAAACCCGCTCCGCCCCCAAGGTAATAGATCGGGTTGCGGGTACCAAAGGCCGACAAAGCCCCCAAGGCCCCATCGCCATCCAAAACATTGACGGTACTGGTGAAATCATCAAAGGCTCCGCCGGCGGGCGTGACCCAGAGTTGAACGGAGTCAGAGAGAGGAAAATTATAAAACAATACCTCTAGACCGAGATTATTGTCGTCAGGTTGACTAAAAGCGAGGTTGGACTGAAATGTGCCGGCGGTTTCCGCTAATTCAGCGATATTTCCGCTTGCCAGCCGGGTATAGAGATTATCCCTGCCGGTAAAACTGGTATTGAGTTCTAGGCGTGTCCGGTGGGCAAAGGTAGTGATTTTGGGAATGGTGTCTTCGCCGTCGTTCTTTTTGCCGCTGGCAACCCCACTCAGGGCCATGACCACTTCCCCACTAAGCTTGGTGGTGGTAGAAAATTGCTGGTCTTCTAACCGAGCCGTCCGAAATTCCAGATTATCGACACGAGCGCCTAAGCTGGCTAACTCCGGGGCAAATGCCTGGGTGAGGCGTTGGAGTTTGTCGATGTCTTCACGCATCACGGCGCTATTTTCGCGGATCAAGCGCTCCATCACATTCAGGCACGCATTCAGTCCTGCCGCAAATTCCCAGCGACTGAGGCCTCGGTCGCCCCTGAAGGTACGGTCAGGATAACCGACAATACAGCCGTAGCGTTCTACTAGACTGCTTAGGGCTTCGTAGGCCCAGGCATCGGGGGCTACATCCCGCAATTCCGACACCGAGGTGATTTGGGCCAGAGGATCTGACTCTAGATTGTGATCCAGCCAATTTTCCGTGGTTTGGGCCCACACAGATTGATTGCCCACGGTGGCGATCGCCAGCAAAGCAAAAAACGACTTCGACACAAAAAATTTCACCTAAAATACTCCTCGTAATGAAAATGGATACCCAGCACTAGAGCGAAACTAAGAACCAAAGGATTGAAGAATGATAATGATTATCATACTTGCTTTTCCCCAATCGTTCCGGCTGAGCGGCGGCAAGTGACCTTTGCAACAACGCCAAGATCTCTCGTCAGTCCGCTCTTACAATCATAGTTAGCCAAAACTTCAGCTAACGACCTGGCTGACGCACACTTTCCCTAGTGCGCTAGGTGGTACAGCCAGGAGGAAGCCTGAAATTCCTGAATAAGAGAAAAAGCAATACTTCGATAGTAACGGTCGTGGGCTTCCCGAGAGTCATGGAAGAGGAGTACAGCGTTTTCAGCAAGTAAAATCGCTTGATCAGCAATAACTATCAGGAATCTGACCCTCGAACTCCCGTGAGATGGATATTGTACCGAAGGAAAATGGTCGCTTTAACCTGATTTGGAGCAAAATAAGCTGGGATCAGCTTGCCAAACATGGTCTAAAAATTGGCGCAGGTGACGCCCGGTGCGTTCGTATTCACTAGTGTGAGTGACTGATATCAGTATTTCTTCAGCGGAGCCATCAGGAGTTGACGCCAATAATTGACTCAATAGAGGCAAAACCTCAGTATCCAAGGCTGGACGAAAAAGGCAGAGGGGATAGACTACATCCGCGGTTTGACGCAGGTCGATCCAAGGTGCCTTGCCTCCAAAATAGTTTTCTGGGGTGGGTATCGGCGCTAACGCCAGGGGACGTACCCAGCATAGCTGTCGAGATTCAACTACCTGAATTACTTCGCCATAGAAAATTTGATCACCATGCTCTAGGCAGACGATTTGATATTTAACCAAGGTAGGGGTCGAACTCATAGGAGATCAGAAAAAACTGATTGAACCGCCGGATGAAGCAAGCGATGGGCTTGGGTATTCAATCCATGGGCTAAACTTTGGTCATTGGCGATCGCTGCTAGGGGGTCATGGGCTAACCGCAGGACATAGGGCAGGGTGCAATTGTTTAGGGCTTGGGTCGAAGTCCAGGGCACAGCGCCGGGCATATTGGGAATACCCACATGAACCACTCCCTCTTCCACATAACTGGGCTGACTATGGCTGGTGATTTTGAGGGTTTCGATACACCCGCCTTGGTCTACGGCTACGTCAATGATGACCGAGCCGGGGCGCATGGTTTGCACTAAGCCGCGAGGCACTAAAATTGGAGCCCGTTTGCCCGGCAATAACACCGCCCCAATCAATAAATCTGTTTGTGGGATTAGGCTCATAAGCTGACTGCTCTGGCTGTAGAGGAGTTGTACCCGTGAGCCAAATAGAGTTTCGAGCTGATTGAGACGCTCCACATTAATATCCAAAATCGTCACCTGAGCGCCCATGCCCACGGCCATTTTTGCAGCTTCTGTACCCACTACGCCACCGCCTAAAATCAACACTCTGCCAGGGGCAACTCCCGGTACACCCCCCAGCAAAACACCCCGACCTCCAGCCTGTTTTTCGAGATACCGCACTCCGAATTGCACCGCCAAGCGCCCGGCAATCTGGCTCATGGGGCTAAGCAAAGGCAAGCGACCATCGGGTAATTCCACCGTTTCATAGGCGATCGCCGTAATCCCTGATTTAATCAGAGCCTCTGTCAAAGTCCGATTAGCCGCCAAATGGAGGTAAGTAAACAAAAACTTAGGCAAGGTGAGAAATTCATACTCAGAAGGCAGAGGTTCTTTGACCTTAATCACCAATTCCTGTTGCCAGGCGTCCTGGGCGGTGGGAACCAAGGTCGCTCCCGCTTGGTGATACTCCGCATCCGCAAAACCAGACCCCACACCAGCATGCTGTTCAACAAATACCTGATGCCCTTGTTCTGTCAAGGTTCTGACACTACTGGGGGTTAGTCCTACCCGAAATTCCTGGTCTTTAATTTCCTTCGGTACACCAATTTCCATTTAAGCCTTGTCCTTACCTTCTTTGTATTCTAAGGGAAAGTCTAACGCTTAATTCCATTAGGATAGGACAGAAGGAAAAAAAACTTCAAACTTCCGCTATTCCTTAGATTTGGCAACTTTTTTCTAATAAACACGGGTAATCTATATTACCGAGTTCAATTTGAAGCGTAACATGGTGGATTCCAAAATGATTGCCTAATTCCTGGCTAATCTCCGTCAAAAAATCATCTCCCGGATGCCCCGCCGGAACAACCAAATGGGCAGTTAGCGCCGTATCCATCGTACTCATACTCCAGATGTGTAAGTCATGAACCTGGGTGACACCAGGGCGCTGGGCTAAATAAGCACGCACCGCACGCTCATCAATATTGTAGGGGACACCGTCGATCACCAAATGAAATGACTCTTTCATTAATCGCCAAGCACTCAACACAATCAAAAGACTAATCATCAAGCTCAACGCCGGATCTAGCCATAACCAGCGAGTTAATAAAATCCCGAAACCGGCCAAGACAACACCGATGGAGACAAGGGCATCCGCCGCCATGTGTTGAAATGCGGCTCTAATATTCAAGTCCTGCTTACTCCCTGACCAAAACATCAAAGCAGTACAGGTATTGACGACAATGCCAATGCCAGCCACTATGATCACGATTTTTCCATGGACATCTCCAGGATTAAAAAGACGTTGAAT
Source organism: Synechocystis sp. (assembly GCA_041750255.1). Taxonomy (GTDB): domain Bacteria; phylum Cyanobacteriota; class Cyanobacteriia; order Cyanobacteriales; family Microcystaceae; genus Synechocystis. The sequence goes on along the minus strand of JBGSZT010000082.1, from coordinate 30,137 downwards.
TGCTTCCCAGATGATTGCCCCCGTTGTCAATAACAAGAACATTGAATTTAAAAATGCCGCCATAATCGACGACTTACGCCAACCGTAGGTATATTGAGCCGAAGGACGGCGACGAGCCAACAATGTCGCCATCCAAGCTAGCAATAATCCCAAAACATCGCTGAGATTATGCCCTGCATCTGCCATAAGGGCAACCGAATTAGCTAGCCAGCCAAACCCAAACTCGGTTAAAACGAATCCTCCATTTAACATTAATCCCACCAGAAAGGCACGATTGTAATCAGACGGACGATGATGATGGTGCTGATGGTCTTGGGAATGCTGATGGGGCATGGCTCAAACCTTGCAGATGCAGAACAGAAAAAAACACCTCAATATTTTGACATGCCGCCTAGGCTAACCATGAAGATAATTTGTTCTTAGAAGACAGAGCTTCCTTAAAAAAGTCAATAATTAACTTAAACTTAGACAATAGGGACTGACCAGTGGTAAAACTGCAATCCATAGTCCATCCTTAGCCAAGCCCTTGGACAAGATCACTGGAGACCATCGACACCGTTGCCAGGAATTGCCAACCAAAAAGTATTGCAATGATTGCTTTAAATGACCTCCTCACATTAGTTCTTCCCCCCGTCGGTGGTGCCATCATCGGCTATTTCACCAATGATTTAGCCATTAATATGTTGTTTCGTCCCTATAAACCCATTTTTTTGGGGTCCTATCAACTTCCCCTCACACCAGGGTTGATCCCGCGCAATCAAGAACGTCTCGCCGTCCGGGTTTCCGACACCATTATGGGGTCGTTGTTGACTCCGTCAGAATTACAACGTCTCGCCCAAAAGTTACTCCAGCGCGAACGGGTAGAAGCGGCGCTACGCTGGCTCTTAAATCTTGCCCTCAAACAAGTCCGACAGGATAAAGAACAAAAAACAGCAAAGGTTCTGGCAAATATCCTACGGGATTTATTTAGTGAATCCCTGCCGCGCCTACTACGAACCCTCTCTCGACGGGGTGATTTTTTAGAAGCGCAAATTAATCAGATTTTTGACCAAATCCTGCTTGAATTCAAGCTATCTGACCTGCAAGCTCGCCAGTTTGCCGACTGGTTGTTAGAAAGCATTCTGCCGCCGGATACCCTGCGCCTGGCGCTGATTGATTTTTTGACAGACCGCAATATCCAAGTCATTGACGAAGGCCTACGGGAAAAAACGAGCGGAACCTACTGGGTGGTGGCAAATTTATTTGGGGTACGCAATGCTCTGGCTCGGTTACGAACCTTTTGTATCGAAGAAAAAGAGACGGCAAATACTCGTCTCAAGGAATTACTGCTTTCGCTGGAAGTGCGGGGAAAACTGCGGGATTGGCTCCATCATCTTTCACTGCAAAATCTGCCCCTCTCCACCGTGCGTCAACTCCGCAAGACCACCGGCGATGTGGTCAGAACCTATATTCGAGACAGCGGTGAGCATTTTCTCAAGGATTTTGGTCAGTCCTTTGAGTGGGATAATCTGGCTCGGGTGATTGTCAATCGTCTCCAATCCTCCTCGGTGTTTACTGGCTCCTTGGGCGTGGTCAGTGAGGAGCTAGCCTTAATTTTAGAACGCTATCTAGAGGCGGATCTCGAAAAAATTGTCCAGCAAGTTATTCCGATTCTCTCCATCGACCAGGTGATTGTGAATCGCATTAAAGCGACGGCTCCCGAAGACCTGGAAAATGCGGTGCAGGGGATCGTCAAAAGTGAACTCCAGGCCATTGTCAACTTGGGCGGAGTACTGGGGTTTGCCATTGGCATTATACAAACTCTGTTTATTTATTTTTCGCAAACTCGCTAATGCCCCCAATCCTGGGCAAAGCGGCAAAGAAATTACGAATGTGGCGGTTCCTAGACATTTAAACAATAGTTAACGAGCTAAATTCCAGAAGGGGTGTTATGATTAGGGCTTGAGAATAAGGATCGGTAGTTGCTCTTGTTTAAAGTATTCACGAGTTTATCGCAGTTGATATTGGCAGGCTTCTCTCCGAAATCTCACTCTCTACACAATTCTTGGTTTTTGGAGACTCTCTATGTCGCTTTACGTTGGTAATCTCTCCTATGAGGTTACAGAAGCAGATCTTAACTCTGTTTTCGCAGAATATGGCACCGTCAAACGTGTGCAACTACCCACCGACCGTGAAACCGGTCGTGTTCGTGGGTTTGGCTTTGTTGAAATGGGCACTGAAGCTGAAGAGCAAGCCGCCATTGACGCTCTAGATGGAGCTGAATGGATGGGTCGTGACCTCAAAGTCAATAAAGCACGTCCTCGCGAAGACCGTGGTCCTTCCGGTGGTGGTGCTGGCGGTCGTCGCGGTGGCGGCGGTGGTGGCGGCGGCGGGAAATTTTCCCGTGGTGGCGGCGGCTACTAAGCTCTAACGCGACTCTTCGCTCAATTCTGAATTAATTTAATTTTGGTTCTTCTCCTTATTTCCTTGGGAAGAACCAATTTTTTGTTTGAGTAATCTATAGATCGGTGTTTGGGGATCCATCTGTTCTAAAATTGCCTCGATCGCCGTACTGGCTCCCCAGGGACCCCAGCTACAGCCATTGACAAGGTAGGTTTTGGTGGCTTGTCCCACTAGGTAAGTGCCATAGGCGGCGATCGCCGCTTGAAAAAAAGCTGTACTGGCGTAGGTTCCCAGATTGCCGGGATTTTCGAGTAAATTGTTGGCTTTGTTAACACTTAAAAAGAAATTACTTGCCAATTCAGAAACAATAATTCCCCCGGAACTAACCAGAATTTTTTGCCAGAGTTTGCCCGCTTCAAAACTAGTAATGGGTAAACCATACAGTCGCGCCAGGGCCCGGATTAAAAAGAGATCTGTGACCACCCCTCCTACTAGGTCGAGGACGGCGATGGGATTAATGGCGATCGCCAGACTCTTGTATTGTGCATATTTCCAAATCATCGCCTCGGCCTCAGCGTCTCGGAGCTCTCTGGTTTTTTCGGCAATGCGTTGTTCTGCGGCTTGGGTTTGCACCAGGGCATTCAGGGCCAAAAGTGAGCGTCCCTGGTGATTGAGTATCTCTAAAATTTTTTGACGCAGAGGGTCGATTAAGGGCGCGGGGGTTTCCCAAATTTCCTCGTCCGGGCGGTCAGTAAATTCAAGGCGCAGAGGCTCTGAACGAGGTTCCGCCGCCACACAAACAATATCATCGGTCGAGAGCAGAGGAATTTGCTCCGGGCGAGCGGCGAGCTGTTGCAGTTGTTGATAAATCGCCTGTCGGTCTTGCTCGGGATAGAGGTCGATCTTATTAAACACGAGAATCATCGGTTTGCCGTGGTCAGCCAAGTAAACCAACGCCTCATACTCGGTGCGAGTAATATCCCCCGCCACCACAAATAAAATCAAATCGGCTTGTTGGGCGATGGTTTGAGCCATCTCTGACCGAACATCCCCCGCGACTTCATCTAATCCCGGCGTGTCAATTAAATCAATATGGATTTTTTCGCTCGTCTGCCAGCGCAAAAATTGGGGCCATTGGGTCACGCCGTGCAAGGGCCCCGTGGGCAAAAGCGATTGTCCCATCAGGGCATTAATCACCGCCGACTTGCCCCGGCTCACCAAGCCGAAGGTGGCAATCTTAAATACTGACTCTTCTACTTTATCTAAGGCGGATTTGAGGGCTTGCAATTCAGGGCGAATAGCAGTCTGGAGAGCCTGATTAGGGGGATAGTTCCAGTGACGCCGGACACTGGCAAACCAATTTAACGCCTGCTGAATACTCGTTTTAGCTTGCTGTAAATGGAGGTCTTGGGAGGAGAGGGGAGGAGTCACGGTTACCACGGAAAAGACCAGAAGTGGCTCAATCCACAATGGCGCTGAGCAAAAATTGATGAATGTCTTCGAGCTTTAGTTGTGCGAGACGCTTAGTATCCACAATATCGCAATGGGCTCCGGCTTGATGGAGATCATCATCGAGGGCCTGCAAAAATCCCTGGGCAATGAGGTCTTCTCCCACCTGGGCAAACATGATCCCTAGCTCTTCTTCATCATCGATGCGATGGGTGGCATTGACTAAAAGTTGAATCAGGGACTGGCGTTGTTTGGGTTCGGTGTCAATCACTATCAAGATGATTTCACCTTGGATTTCTCCCTTGGCCTTGCGCTGAAAATAAGACTCCATCATATCGCTTAAGGTTTCACAAAGGTCAAAATCCTGGATAGCATCGTACCCTTGCTTGAAAATGACCTGGAGATCCTCACGGGTCACTCCCTCATATTTTTGGAATGGACGATCCGCAATATACAGGGAAATTCCCTGGGGATTAAACCGTTGACAGGCATCGGCGATCGCCAATAGCGAAGTTTCTGCCGTCTGCCATTGTTGGGCAAGCCCGGGGGGAGCGCAGAGCCGAGTCTGACCATCCCTGGCGAGGACGAATGTATAGTGGCGATTTTTTAATAATTGTTCTGGCATGGGGAAGAAATCTCTTCAGCCGACTAATCTTGGTTGACTAAGACAATCGTGATATTGTCTGACCCTCCCGCAGTTTTGGCTGCTTCGATCAGCTTTTTGCTCTGGTCTTCACTAGACAGCTCGGCGTCTAACACCTCAGCAATCACCGTATCATTCACTTCTTCTGTTAAACCATCACTACAAAGCAGAAAAACGTCCCCCGGCTGGACATCTAACGTTGCTACATCCACAATACTTACATCCTGACGACCCAAGCACTGGAAAAGTACATGACGCCAGGGATGAGTCTTCGCCTGTTCGGGTTGAATATCTCCCATTTTTAGGGCCCGTGCGACCCAAGTATGATCTTCAGTGACTTGGGTTAAGGTCTTGTCGCGAAAACGATAGAGTCGAGAATCTCCAATGTGAGCCCGCCAGGCACCATCATGGCGAAAGATAATCAGTACGATTGTTGTGCCCATGTCCCGTCGTTCGGGGTGTTCGGTTTGATCCTCTAAAATGCTTTGATTTGCTTGAAATAAAGACTCTTGCAAAAGTTGCGGCGAGGGGATCTCAGATTGCCAGTGGGTTTCCAGGTAAATTTGAACCTGTTTAGCGGCGATTTCACTGGCTTCTTGTCCTCCAGCGTGGCCTCCCATGCCGTCAGCAACGATAAAAAAACGAGCTTCGGGATCAATATAAAAACTATCTTGGTTAACGGTACGAACCATACCCGTATCGGTCAGACCAACGAAGCGGCGGCTAAGCATAGGAAAATTAACTTCTCTCAAAAAGGTCAGGAGGTTTCTTCAAAAATAACGCAAATAGAGTCTTAATTAGCAAAAATTAAGCCTGGAATTCACTTATAACATCCGGTCTTGCCGGTCAATTCGTTTAAGAATACGCCAAAGAGCAATAGCCGGGATGATTGCTATTAATACTACAACAGCAGCGATGATCTCGTATCCATTCACAAACAGAAGTGTGGCAGATAAAACAAGGGCACAGCTCACCAACGTATAGTTCGTGCCCAGTTGCATCATACTCAGGCGACGGAGTAATCGGTCAGATTCACTGGAGCGGACGCGAACCCGAATATCTCCCCGGTCTAATTTATCGAGGGTGTCTTCGATGCGGCGGGGGAGTCCCAAGGCGGTATTGCTGACTTGGAACGCTTGTCGTCCAAGTTCATCGATCAAACCACTGGCACCGGAAACATTACTATTATTCATAATTTGAAAGGCAAAGGGCTGAGCCACTGCCATAAAGTTAAAATCCGGGTCAAGCCCTTTTCCCACTCCCTCTAGGGTCGAAAATGCCCGCATGACGAAGGTAAAGGTCGCCGGAAAGCGAAAGGGTTGGTCGTAGGCAATTTCGTAGAGATCATCGCTAATTTTGGTAATAGACTGCTCCTCAAAAGGCTTGTCCATGAAGTTATCCAGCAAAAATTGGACAGAGCGACGGATGGGCCCCATGTCGTCTACTTCTGCCAAGGCCCCGAGGGCAACTAAGGAGGTGACAATCCGGTCTGCGTTTTTTTCCGCCACCCCAAATAAAGTATCCATTAACTTATTTTTGGTGTCTGGGGTAATTTCTCCCATCATGCCAAAGTCATAAAAAATCAAGGCGCCCTCCGCAGGACTCACTGCCAGGTTGCCGGGATGGGGATCGGCGTGGAAAAAGCCATGGTTTAATATTTGATACAGATAGGCTCTAGCTCCCAATTGAGCCAAGGTTTGGCGTTCGAGCCCGGCGGCTTCTAGTGCTTCATAATGACTAATTTTAATGCCGGGTAGATATTCAAGGGTCAGAATTCTAGAAGACGTATAGCGCCAATACACCCGAGGCACCATAACCCAGGCTTCATGGCGAAAATTGCGACGGAACGTGTCGGCATTGCGACCTTCGCGCAGGTAATCGGTTTCTTGCCAGAGAATACGACAACATTCGTCGTAGATACCGACCCAATCACGACCTTTGCCCCATTTAGGATGATTTTGAAAGTATTGGGCAATGGTTTTTAAGATAGCCAGATCAATGCTAAATAATTTCTTGAGCCCAGGGCGTTGAATCTTGACCACTACCTCTTCGCCACTGTGGAGTTGGGCTTTGTGAACTTGGCCCAAACTGGCCGCCGCCAGGGGAACGGGGTCGAAACTAGAGAAAAGCGTGGAGAGACTTTTGCCCAGTTCCTGCTCGATCAAACCAGTGGCTTGCTCATAGCCAAAGGCCGGTACCTCATCTTGAAGTTTCGAGAGTTCTTCGACATATTCCACTGGAAATAGGTCAGAACGGGTGGAAAAAAGTTGCCCCGCCTTGATAAAGGTGGGCCCTAAATTAAGCAGGCTTTCTCGGATCCAATGAGCCTGGCGTTGGCGGCGTTGGATTCGTTTTTCTTCACTAAATCCTCCTTGATAGCTCCAGGGCTTGCCGTTGAGCCAAAATTGACCCAGCATGGTCAACACAAAGCGCCAGATGTCGAGGCGGCGGCGAGTAATGGAATAGTTTTCCTGGTTCCACCGATACTTTTTTTCGACTTCTAGGGGACGTTGACGGGGGGGAGGAACGATCGCCGAGGATGAATAGGCCACAGGTTGATTGAACTTAGGAGATAGGGCAGACACGCGATTGATCCGACAAAGAGCAAGACAATGATGGCAAGGGGACAGTGGCTAGCTAGGCAGGAGCCATGGGTAAGCAAGACCCTTTAGGACTGGGCATCCCTAGTATTTTTTAATTCCACCTTCAGGCTGGCAATTTCAGCCCGGAGTTTGTCGAGAACTTCTTGCAACTCGTCGGAGCTCATTTTTCCGCCGGTGGTCATAATGGTGCCACTCCCCTGGCTAACATTTTGGGAAGCCCTGGCTTGTACTTCATCGACAAACTGGCGCAGATTTTCTCGCTGCTCAGCATCAAATTTTCCCAGTTCGCTCAGGGTCTGGGTAATATTGTCTTCTAGTTTTTCTGTGAGAACTTCGGCAACGGCTCTCCCCAGAAAAAAAGCATGGAGGACTGAATTCTGCATAACAAATTGATTACTGATTTTGTAAAGAATTATAACGCGCCTACTCGGCATTCTCCCCAGCGGCGGCAGAGTATTTTGCAGAAATGGGCCAATCTGCTTGGGGTGGAAAGGACTGCTCGGAGTTTAGGAGTCGGGTCTGGCTGGGGGCTGCCGATTCGGAGCGGAGGGCGATGCCCAAGCCAATCCCCGCAGAAAGAGCCAGCAGGCTTGTGAGGCTAAGAAGGGGCAGAATCGCTAGGGAGGGTTTTGGAGAGACAGTCACGGATGGATGCTCAAGGTTATTGATTTTGAGGTCAAATCCTATCCGACTTGACAGTTTTGTTACAGTTCCAAGGAGAAGCTAGCCGTTCTTTTGTGTAAGCTCATCGTCAAACTCTCCTAGAATATCCTCAGACTAACACCGTGTGGCGATCGCCTATGACTCAATCTCGATCCACCCCTGAATTCGCTTTGCGTCAATTTAAGACGGCAGAGAGCGAAGAAGAAGAGGACTATTTCGATTATTTTTACGATGAGCCCGGGAGCGAACCGGGAACTCTGAGTATTGAGCCGGGGGCGCACCCGTCCAAAATCGTACTGATCGACTATAGCCCTGAGCACGCTGTCCGCAAATCTGACCTGCTCCCCAATGCCCTGCGTCCTTATCTGGGAACGAATACTGTTTCCTGGATGGATATTCAAGGCCTCGGCAGTGAGGAAGTCTTGAAACAAGTGGGCGAAATTTTTAAACTGCATCCCCTCCTACTAGAAGATGTAGTGAACGTGCCGCAACGAGCCAAAGTAGAGGATTACCATGACCATGTGATGATGATTGCCCATCGGGTACGCCCTAATCCAGAAGAAGATGGCTTTGAGAGCGAGCAGGTTAGTTTTGTCCTCGGAAAACGCTATTTACTCACTTTCCAAGAGGGTGAAATCACCGATTGTTTCGACCCGGTTCGTGACCGCATACGAGCCAATCAAGGCAAAGTGTGTCATGAAGGAGCCGACTATTTAGTCTATCTTTTAATGGATATGTTAATTGATGAATATTTTCCTCTTTTAGAAGATTACGAAGAACGGATCGAAGCTCTAGAAGACACCATTATTCGCAGTCCTAGTGGTAAATTAATGGAGGAAATTTATCATATTCGTCGGGAATTATTAGCCCTAAGACGGCTCATTTGGCCTTTGCGTCATGTGATGAATGTATTATTACGGGACACTAGCAATAGTTTAATTAGCGCGGATGTGAGGATTTATTTTCGGGACTGCTACGACCATATTATTCAGGTGCTAGATATTATTGAAGCCTATCGAGAGTTAGCCTCTAGCTTGATGGAGGTTTACATGACGTCCATGAGCAATAAAATGAATGAAGTGATGAAATTCTTAACGGTAATTTCAACAATTTTTATTCCCTTAACCTTCATTGCAGGAGTTTATGGAATGAATTTCAAGAATATGCCAGAGTTGGATTCTCCCTGGGGTTATTGGGCTACCTGGGGAGTGATGATTCTGATTGCTGGAGGTTCCCTTATCTTCTTTTGGCGCCGGGGTTGGTTGAGTCCGTCCTATGACCTGAAGGAGGATTAGGATGTCATGTTGCTGGCGTTATTGCTTACTTTTTTGTTAAATTCCCTAAAAATTGCCTAATCTTTTCTGGAAAAATTTGTCCGAAGGGAGAATAATTAAAGCCTACAGAAAGTGTATATTTCCTGTAGGCAAATCAGAACTCTTGACTGTTTAAATTGCTCTAGAAAAAACCTGTTGTTGTTTTTGGTTGAGATAGGCATCGAAGACCGCTGCAATATTACGAATTAAAATTCGTCCCCGGGGGGTTACTTCAATACCATTTCCGAAGCGGTGTAATAATCCATCAGCTTCCATGGCATTTAGGGCGGTTAATTCCTTGGCAAAGTAATCATTAAAATCACAGTCAAAGCCTAGGTTATATTTGTCAGCTAAGTCCTGAGTGGAAAGTCTAAATTGACACATCAATTCTTTAATAACTGCCCTGCGAATGAGGTCATCTTGGCTTAATTTTACACCTTTTTCTAGGGGAACTTGATCCCCTTCAATTGCATTATAAAATGCTTTTAAGGTCTTAGAATTTTGGGCATAAATATTTTGTAGCATACTGATGGACGTAATCCCAAACCCTAACAAGTCCGATTCAGGTAAGGTGGTATAGCCTTGGAAATTGCGGTGTAATTTGCTTTGCTGTTGGGCGATCGCCAATTCATCGTCGGGTTTAGCAAAGTGATCCATACCGATAAAAACATAGCCGTGGCTCGTTAAATCGGCGATCGTCGCTTCCATAATGGTTAACTTTTCCGCTGGGGAGGGAAGAGCCGATACCGGCATTTTTTTCTGGACAGGTTTTAGCCAGGGAATATAGGCAAAATTGAACACAGCTACCCGGTCAGGACTCAATTGGGCTGTTTTTTGTAGAGTTTGCCGGAAGGTTGCTAGGGTCTGATAGGGTAAACCATAAATCAGGTCTACATTGACACTTTCAAAGTTTGCCGCTCGAATCCAATCCATCACATCAAAAAGCATTTTTTCAGGTTGAATTCGATTGACTGCCGCCTGGACATCGGGGTTAAAATCCTGAATCCCAAAACTAATGCGATTAAAACCCATTTTTCGTAGAGCAAAAATATAATCTTTGTCTACATAACAGGGATTAATTTCAATGGAAATTTCCGCATTTTCAGCCATAGAAAAGGCATCGGTCAGGGTTGTCAATAAAAAGCTTGCTTGCTCTAGGGTTAGATAATTTGGTGTACCCCCTCCCCAATGGAGTTGATTAACAGAACGTTGGCGGTCGACCAGAGGAGCAATTTTTTCAATCTGTTTTTTAATGGCATTGAGGTAGGGATCAACGGCGGGTTTATGCTGGGTAATAATGGTATTACAACCACAAAAATAACAGGCTTTGCTGCAAAAAGGAATGTGGCAATAAAGGGAAAGGGGCGTTTTTTTGATGTTGCCCATAGCCAAGGCTGCCCGGAAGTCTAGGGGCTCAAAATCCGATCTTAATTCCGTTGCGGGAGGATAGCTCGTATAACGGGGAATGGCTTGGTTATATTTATTGATTAACCCAGCGTTAAATTCGACGACGTGATCTAAAGTTTTCATGAAATAAATAGCTTGAAAATAGACAAAAAAGCCCTGTCCTTGGTCAACCAAGGAATGATCAGAAATCATTTAGCATTAACGATGGATATCGAATTAATGAATCATCAACAATTCGATCCCAGCCTAGGGAATTTCTAGTCCGCTACCATGAGGGCCACCGGATGCTTGCCGGTACTGCGGGCTTCTGTACTTCCTGGTCGGTCTTGACGGGTCAATAGGTCAAACGTGTGCTCTCCGATCGCCGTTTTAATCAGGTCTTCCAGGTCATGCATTACATCGCGGTTCAGCGCAAAAGCATCATTGGCTTCAGCTACAAGGCGCTCCTGGGTAGCCTCATCCAAGGGTAGGGCATTGAGCGCGTCTCGATAGGTTGTTTTGAATTGATGGCGATCGCCAGGGTTCGGAAACGCATCAAAGTCATACATGGAGGTGCCTTGGTTTTCGGGTAACTCTAAGGCTGAGCGGATAATCGTTTTTAAACTTTGTCCCCCCGATAAATCCCCCAAATACCGAGTATAACAATGGGCAACTAATAAAACAGGATCAGTTTCAGATAATTTTTGCAGGCGATCGACATAAACTTGCCCGCTAGGGGTGGGGTGAATTTCTTCTTGCCAATTGTCTCCATAGTAATAAGCTAAATCCTTGGCTAACTGTTCAGTACGATTTAGTTCAGGAAAGTAAATCTTGCCAATCACTTCATGATTAATGTGATGACGGAGAGCCCTTTCCAAAGTACTATAAACAAAGTAAAGATTAGCCAATAACTGCCGAAATGGTTCCCGTTCCACAATGCCTTTTAGGAAACATTTCATATAGGCCGTATTTTCAGATAAGGTGTGGGACTGTTGGGTTCCGTGACGTAACATTTGAGCGAGGGTAGTCATAATATACCTAGAATAATAAACGTAAGGCAACAAAAAAAGATCAATGCACTAAGCCGCGACGCGCTTCTGCGTTAACGGGCTTTTGTAAGAAAATCAGTAACATTTGCCAAATAATCACCACAATCCAGGGCACTTTCTGCAAAAACTGGATAAGTTTTGGTGAATTTCCCTGGGTAATTTCCGCCAATTTCTGATTGGCTTCGGCACAGGCCTCTAATCGAGGGAAAAATTGGGGATTATCCGTATCTAAAATAGCGGGGAACGCTCGGGCGGCTGTATCGTTTGTGTTGCGAATAACATCCACATTATATTGACGGGCATCGAGTCCCAAGGCTTCATAAAAATCAGTCCGCTCAAAAACAGTGAGGGTGTGGGTAACAAACACCGTGAGTAGGAAAAAACGAGACCACAGGCGCGATTGCCAGGTTTTCCAGAGCTTGCGTTGGGAACGCAATAACGCCTTAAAAAAGTCTCCATGGCGATTTTCATCCTGACACCAACATTCAAAATAATTAAACAGAGGATAGATATTATGATCAGGATTTTTTTCCAGGTGACGGAACATTAGAATATAACGCCAATAGCCAATTTTTTCCGATAAATACACGGTGTAAATGACCCATTCCGGTGGAAAAAAGGTATAGGTTCGCTCTTGGGTTAAATACCGCAAATCTAGAGACAGCCCGAAATCTGCCATGGCTTTGTTGATGAAGCCGGCATGGCGTGCCTCATCCCGCGCTAACAGGGCAAACGCTTCGGCTAATTGTGGATTCCGACCTTTCAGCCGTCGGGACAGTTCCTTAAATAAGAGAAAACCTGAAAATTCCGAAGTACAAGACCGTTCGAGAAAATCAATAAAGGCTAGGCGGGTTGCTCCTTGAATGTGGTCAAAACTTTGCTTAAATTCATCATTACGGACAAAGTGATGGCGATTGTAATCATTTCTTAATTCTGCCAATGCCGCTTCGATTTCTTCTTCCTGTAACGTTAAGACCATCTTGGCGATCGCCTTAAAATCAGTGGTATAAAAGCGAGGAGTTAATAGGGTTTCTTTAACGGGGGCCTTAATGCCAGGGCGAAGAGTTTCTAGGAGCGGCGAAAAAGGAGCAGTGACCATGGAATCTTGGGTTTTGAAAAAGTAGAAAAAATGGATGTTGCCTTTCATCCTGGCGAATTGTCCCTATCCTGACAAGATAGTTTCTGCGCCACCCCTATAGTTTCTAAAGGAAAAAATTGTGATGGGATAAGAGCTTAACCCCTTTATAAAGAAATGCTACAGTTGGAATATTTGCCCAATTTCCTGAGCCTCCTTGCCATGATCTCTGCCGATCCCTGTTTTGAACCCAGTTATGTCTGCCCGATTCGGCATGTAGTGGATTTGCTCGGCAATAAGTGGTCAATTTTAATATTGCGGGAATTGTTTAAGGACAAACAGCGCACGGGGCAATTGTTAGAAGCCCTACCTGGATGCAGTGCAAAAACTCTAACAGTGCGGTTACGAGAGTTGGAGCATGAGGGGATTGTTAAACGAGAAGTTTTTCCAGAAATTCCGCCCCGTGTAGAATATTCGTTGACAGCGAAGGGGTTAGAAATTCAATTTGTCTTGGTAGCTCTACATCAATTGGGATCAAGTTGGCTAGATCAGGAAAAATGTGCTTGTACTGTTTTGGATGGAATTCCTAGTTCCACTCCTCCATTGATGGCGCCACTACAATCCAATTAATGGGCAATGATTAGAGTTTTATGCCCCTAAATTGCTCTTTACATAGTGAACTTACCTTGGGGCACTTCGAAAAAACACAAATCTTATTAAGAATGGCAACCAGATTTCAAGGGTTCTGGGCTTCTAAAATTCGCCATAAAATCGACTGGGGTAAAAGCATAACTACTTAAATTGGGTGCAAGTTCATAGATTTAGTATTCACTAGTACTAAGTATTCTGTCTTAATTTGATCTAAAAATGGGTTGCGCATACCCCGCAGCTTGCTGTGATTGGGATAAGCAACCCCAAAAATAAAGCCAGGTATTACAATCCTGTCATGGAACTTAAACGGGCTAGTCATTGCGTGTATCAAATTCGCTATCACATGGTTTTTTGCGTCAAGTATCATCGAGGACTTTTACGGGTCGAGGAACGTTGCGATTATCTCAAGCAAATTTTCAATGAAATTGGACAGCGTTATTGGTTCAAGGCTATTTCATTCCAAAGAAAGGATTGAGATGTTAGAGTTTTAGGCTAACTCACCTTTTCCCCAATGCTTATGCATCTCCCGTTTCAGTCGCCTGCGTTTGTCCCGCTGGTTGCCATTAAACCTCTAGTTGAGCGAATCGAGATTCTCGAAGCCTTTGCTGAACTGCCCGATGTGCGTCAAACCTCTGGTAAGCGACATAATTTAGCCCTGTACCTTGCGCTCTTTACTCTAGCAGTGGCGGCAGGTAATCGAGGGTTTTTATCGATGGGTGACTGGCTGAAATGCTATCGGAGTGAGCTGATTGAACTCTTCAACCCACCGAAGCAACGCCTTCCCTCCTACAGCACGATTCGTCGTGTTTTACAGAAAATTTCGTTCAAGCCCACCACAAGTATGATAGGATAAATAAACTTAAAAGAGTTAATAATATATGGCAGCATATTCACTGGATTTACACCAAAGAATATTATCCCTCTTTCGTCATTTTGGTCGGAGAATTAATTTTAAACGGACTGAAACCCTTGTTAGGAGCTTACTCTGCTGATTTTCATGAAGAACAATTGTAGTTGGAATCTTTTATTGAGTACATATCATGAAATCTTTACTACTCAAGCACTTCAGGCTTTGACATCGAAAAGTTCTTCTGAAACTGATGAAAGAGGGGGATATAGTATCCGCTGAACAGTGAGTCAAGGTTAGGGATTAGCGATCGCCATTGCTCACCTTGTTTAGTATGAGTAGGCTATCAAGGGCTTTCTGCTTGAGCCTCGTCAACAAACATGGGAAGATGTTAAAGCCTTCAGGAATAGGCCTTCTTCCTGGATGTTGTCACTTATTTGAATTTTTATGAAATGTCGTGTCTGTGATTCCACACGCCTAGACCTGGCGATAAATCTAGGGGAACAACCCTGGTGCAATCATTTTCTCAAACCCGAGGAAGTCGGACAAGAACCCTACTATCCCCTGTGTGTCCTTTATTGCCAAGACTGTTGCACCACACAGCTAGATTACACCGTCAAAAAAGAAATCATGTTTGGCGATCATACCTATCTGTCTGGAGTGACAAAATCTCTGAGCGAGCATTTCAAACAAGTGGCAGAAGAAGTCGATCGCCGTTTTTTGACCGACAAAACTGAGAAATCCGTCTTAGATATTGGTTCCAATGATGGCACTCAGCTCAAACACTTTCAGGCCCTGGGCTACGAAGTGCTGGGGGTAGAATCCTCCAAAACTACGGCTAAAATTGCCAACGATGTCGGCGTTCCCACCCTCAATGACTTCTTTAACCTAGAGGTTGTCAAAAAATTAGACCGCAAGTTCGATGTGATTAATGCGGCGGGGGTCTTTTTTCACCTCGAAGAATTGCATTCCGTGACGGAGGGAATCAGAGAAGCCCTAGCGGAGGACGGGGTTTTTGTAGTGCAATTTCTCTACATGAAACGCATTGTCGAAAATCTCGCCTTTGACCAAATTTATCACGAACATTTACTCTACTACACCCTGCAAACCATCGAAGTCTTGCTCAATCGTCATGGGTTGTCCATGTTTGATGCCTACCTCGCGCCCATTCACGGTGGCTCGATCATGGGCTTTGTTACCCACCAAGGTAAACGTCCCCCCAGCGATCGCCTATTGGCCCTACGTCAAGCGGAAATTGATGATAAAAGCAATGAGTTTGAGACCTATCTCGCCTTTGCTCAACGCATTGAGCAAATGAAAGCTGAAAATCTTGCTTACCTAGAGCAGGCCAAACAAGCGGGTAAAACCATTTGGGGCTTTGGTGCGCCGGTCAAAGGCAATACCCTGCTCAATTATTTTGGCATTGGCACTCAATACCTCGATTATTTAGTTGAAAAAAATGAGTTACGCCGGGGCTTAATTTCTCCAGGAATGCACATTCCTCTAGTGATTGAAAAAGAACTCACAACATTGCCGGATATTTATTACGTCTTGGCCTGGAATTTCAAGCGGGAAATCTTAGCGAATAATCAATCCCTAATTGAGCAAGGGATAGAATTTTTCTTCCCCGTTAATCCCCCCGATGCCTAACACCTACGGAAATATAATGGGTCTTGAACTCCGCAGTTACGTTTATTTAGATAGTTTACAACCCCAACACGCCGCCTATATTGGTACGGTGGCGGTGGGATTTTTGCCCTTGCCAGGGGATTCCTCGCTCTGGGTGGAAGTCTCACCGGGCATCGAGATTAATCGGATTACGGATATTGCCCTCAAATCTGCGGTCGTGCGTCCAGGTGTATTGTTCGTCGAACGGCTCTACGGGTTATTGGAAATCCATGCCAGCAATCAAGGCGAACTGCGGGCGGCGGGCCAGGCAATTTTGCAGTATTTAGGGGTCAAATCCCAGGATTGCCTCAAGCCCCAGGTGGTATCGAGTCAAATTATTCGCAATATTGATGCCTACCAAGCTCAGTTAATTAACCGCAATCGCCGGGGGCAGATGCTTTTGGCGGGCCAGACTCTCTTTGTTTTGGAAGTACAACCGGCGGCCTATGCCTCCCTAGCGGCCAATGAAGCAGAGAAAGCGGCCTTGATCAATATTCTCCAAGTCAGCGCCATTGGTAGTTTTGGCCGACTCTATCTAGGGGGAGAAGAGCGTGATATTTTGGCCGGTGCTAGGGCGGCCCTGGCGGCGATCGAAAATGCCCCCGGCCGTCAACCCCTTCTGTCGGGCAAGAAAGAGTAGTTCACGGTAAAATTTCTTTACCCACGGCTTTGTAGCGCAACCAAGCCATGGTGGAGCGGGGGTCAGAATAATCGCGGATGATCACCCCTTTTTGGGAGGCCCGCTCAAAGGCAACCAACAGGGGAATCTCCGCCGTAAAAAGAGGTAAGTTTTCCGCTTCTAATAACTGCCGAGCCTGCTGTCCTCCCTTGGTACGAGCATCCACTTTAGTGAGCAAAATTCGATAGTTTACGTTCAATGGAGCTAGTTGCTCCACGGCCTTAAAGGTGGCATCCAAATCCAGATGGTTGGGGGTTGTGGGCACAATTAATAAATCACTGCCATCGGCCAAATCTCGAAACTCGTCGGCTTCGGGGCGAGCGCGAGTATCAATAATAATATGGGGATATTGACGAATGAGACTGGTGGCCCCAGCCTGGGAGGCAACATAAAAGGGTAATTTTTCTTCCCGCGACCAAATCAAAGCGGAACGATTCCGGTCAGCATCAATCAGTAATGTTGGAGCTTTTTGTTGCAAATATGCCGCTAGATGAACCGCCGTAGTGGTCTTGCCGACTCCTCCTTTTAAGGCAGTAATGGCAATAATCATCAGAAAACCTCCCTACGAAACAGCAACAAGTACAGAAACTCTGTCGTAGACTAATTTTACGGCGAAAGGGAGAATTTCCGTTATTCCTGCCGTCGTGATTGCGCGAAAATCTCTAAGGGTTCTAGAGTATCGGCTGGAAAGAAACCGAAAATCTGGGCATAGAAATAAAATTCACCTTCTAGGGCGCGTTTGATATTGGCGGCAATGCGAAATCCGTGCTGTTCTTCTGGAAATAGGACGTAGGCGACGGGCAGTCCCTTGGCTTGTAAGGCCTCGACCATCATTTCCGTTTGATTGGGGGGAACTACTTTATCTTCTAATCCTTGAAAAAATACGACAGGACAGGATAATTGCTCCGTGAAGTTGATGGGCGATCGCCGTTGGTAGAGGTCTATTTCCTCTGGGTACTTGCCAATTAATCGGTCTAGATATCGAGATTCAAACTTTTCGGTATCCCGTGCCAAGGCTTCTAGGTCGCTGACGCCGTAGTAGCTAGCACCGGCTTTGAAACAATCATGGAAGGTCAAGGCGGCTAGGGTGGTGTAGCCCCCGGCACTGCCGCCGGAAATAACCAGTTTATTGCCATCAACTCGACCTTGGTTGACCAAAAATTGAGCCCCATGGATGCAGTCAGCCACATCCACCACGCCCCAGGCTCCATCTAGGCGTTGCCGATAGGCCCGACCATAACCAGTACTACCGCCGTAGTTGACATCCAGATAGCCGAAGCCCCGGCTTGTCCAGTATTGCACCCGTAAACTGAGGGAGTTAGACGCTTGAGCTGTCGGGCCGCCATGACTTTTGACCAAAAGCGGAGGTAATTCTGCCTCGATCGCCTGAAAGTCCTTATTTTGAGGGGGATAGTACCAAGCATGGGCGATGTGTCCATTTTCGGTGGGAAAGCTCAGGGCTTCTGGGATGGAAAGATAACCGGGGTCTAACTCTAGGTCACTAGACCGTTTAAGTATTTTTGTTTTTTGATTACTCAGTTCCATCGCGCACGCCATTGAGGCCTGAGTCGGGGAACTACCAAGGAAGAGAAGGGTTTTGCCGTTGCTGGCCAGACAAGAAAAATTACTGTAGTCCGTCGGAATAGATGTTAGTTTTTTGGTGTCTAAATCCAGTTGCGCTAGATGCCAGTATCCGCCCTGATTGTAGGTGCAACTAATTTGATTGGCGCCGCTAAAAACATAGGTAGAGAGGCCAAAAACCCAATGGGGGTAAGCAAATTCAGCCTCAAGGGGGTAGAGTGCCTCGATGGTTTCAGCGTCTAAACGGTAGAGATTCCACCAGCCACTGCGGTCACTGGAAAAATATAATTGCCCCTCGGGGGACCATTTGGGTTCATTAATCGATTCAATCTGGTCTTGACCGGCGATACAACGGCATTGTTCTAGCGCTCCGCTGGGGCTAATATCGGCTAGCCAGAGTTGAGTACTGTCCCAGGGTAAGTTTGGATGTTCCCAGCTAATCCAGGCCAATTGCTGATGATTGGGGCTGAGGCGGGGGGAGGTATAAAAATCACTGCCCCGAAGCAGGGGGGCTACATCTCCACTATTGAGATCAATCGTTACTAGTAAATTTTCCGGTTCTTGCCCTTCTCGTTGGTGGTCTTCCCCGACGGCGATGAGTCGGTTTCGGTCTTCATCTAAGACAAAATCGGCGTAACGTAGGGAGTTTTTGGGGGTTAAGGGCTCTGGATTTTGACCTAATACCTGTCGATAAATGCGGCGATCACCAAAATTACTGAAATAAATGATGCCATCCCGGACCAAAAATGCACCACCGCCATATTCATGCACCCGCGTTCGCACATTAAAAGGAGCCGGGGTAACGTCTTTATGCTCTCCATTGGCTTGATAACGCACCAAAACATTGCGTCCTTTCTCCGAGGGACGGCTTTCCAACCAATAAATATCCTCACCATCCAGGGCGATCGCCCCCAATCCGATACTACTGGCTAGGATCACATCAGCGGTGAGGGGAGATTTCCAAGCACCGTAGGAAGCAATGGAGGGTGGAGTCATGGGGTCTATTAAAAAAGGTGAATGCTAAAGCGAACTTGTTAAGGCTCCCATGATAACCGATAGCTTTGGTGGGGCGAAAAGCGATGTGCGACCGACGGACAGTAATCAGGATATAATTAGGTGCGCGTTCTTGACGAAATTAAGGAGAAAAATCTAATGACAGTGGATAAACCTGAAACGAATCTAACCCCTGCGGCAGAAGCAGACGAAACCAAGGACGCGAGTAAACCAGCGGTGCGGGGACGAAAAACCAAAGCCGAGTCAGAACCAGAAAGCGCCCCGCTGGCGGTGGCCCATACCTCCAGTGGTCTACACTTACTGCAACAGCCCAGTATGCTACCCAATAATCGCCCCATTGAAGCCAGCCATCTTCATATAGTCAGCACCTACAAATCCATGGGGGGCACTCGTCCGGTGGGAGCCAGTGGCATTGAAATGAGTGGAACCATGGCTATTTCGGGTAATCGACCGATCGCCTTAAGTCACCTCAATGTCAGCGAAACCTATTCGGTCATGGGCAATCGTCCCGTTGCGTCCAATGAGGTAGACGCTCCCAATCTGCTCATGGGCTACTTAGATTAATCGCTTTGCTCGGCGGTGCCAATTAGATACAGTAACGCCATCCGAATGGCAACCCCACTGGTGACTTGATCCTGAATTAAACTCATGCTGGGGTCATCCATTAAATCAGAGCTAATCTCTACCCCTCGGTTCACAGGGCCGGGGTGTAATAATTTTACCCCCTCCCGACAGGATTTGAGGCGATCATGGGTCAGTCCAAACTGTTGATGATACTCCCTCAAGCTAGGTAAAAGGTGGTCGGTCATGCGTTCTTTTTGCAGGCGTAGGGTCATGACAAAATCCGCCGCTTCCAGGGCCGGTCCTAACTGCCAATGGAGGGTGAGGCTTCCGCTGGAATGGGGGCTCTGGAACTGTCCAAATTGAGTGGGCAAGAGCGTGGGTGGGCCCGCCAAATGCAGGTCAGCTCCAGCGGCCAAGAAACTCCAAATATTGGACCGAGCGACGCGGGAATGGAGAATATCCCCGACAATGGCGATTTTTTTGCCCTTTAATAGCCCTAATCGAGGAGCATCACTCTCTAGCATAGTGGTCATGGTGTAGAGGTCGAGCAGTGCCTGGGAAGGATGTTCGTGTTGGCCGTCCCCCGCATTCAGGACTTTGACCTTTGCGCCTAGGCTATCCAGGTGACGGGCAATAAATTGTGGCACTCCGGCTTGTTGATGGCGAATAACCATGATGTCGGTTCCCATGGCAACGTAGGTTTTAGCCGTATCTAAAATCGTTTCTCCCTTGGTCAACGAGGAACTCCCCGGCGCAAAATTCATCACATCCGCCGAAAGGCGTTTGGCCGCCAATTCAAAACTACTGCGAGTCCGGGTTGAGGGTTCAAAAAAAAGATTGGTGACCACTTGTCCTTGCAGAGCGGGAACTTTTTTGGTCCGTCCCGCTAGGACCTCCTTGAGACTTGATGCGGTTTGTAGGACAATATCAAATTCCGCCGCCGTCCAATCTGCCAAATCAAGAATATGTGATCGTGTCCAAGTTGCTATCATCATTCTCCTCAGCAGGCAAAAGTTCCTATGCTATTGTAGGATTCAGATGCCTTTTTCCCTATTTTTCCGCCGTTTCGTCTTCCCTATGACCCAGTCTAATTCCCCCAAACCTCTATTGCTGGCGATCGCCATTGGTCTAATGTCCTTTGTTGGGAGCCATGGTTCGCTGGCCCAAACTAAACCCAATTTTGGTTCTGCCGCCACATCTGACCTAGTCTTAATTTCCTCTAGCAGTCAACTCGACTACACGCCCCTACAGCAGGCCCTCGCCGCCCAGGACTTTCAACGGGCTAATGACATCACTAAACGCCTACTCCTCAACGCCGGGGGACGAGCGTCCCAAGGATGGCTCACCAGTCAGGCGATCGAAACCCTTCCCTGTGAAGATTTGAAAATTATAGATAGCCTCTGGAAATCTTATTCGGACAGCCGTTTTGGCTTTTCAGTGCAATACGCCATGTTTGTTGAAACCGGCAACCGTCCCGGTCGCTTGATGGCGCCAGAGGCCTACGATAAATTTGGGGAAAAGGTGGGCTGGCGCAAAGATAATCAATGGACTATCTTCAAGCAAAATCTCAATTACAGCCCCAATGCCCCCGTCGGCCACCTCCCCAACCCGAGGGATGAGTACCAAATTAGCGGAGGGCGTTTGGAATACACGGGACTAATGGGGCGTTTACAAGCCTGTAAACTAAGCCCCAGTGCTAAATAATGGCGGGGATTGCCTAGGATGCCAGGGCAACTTCCACCATTTGTTGCAGATCTCCATTTTGATAAAGCTCAATTAAAATATCAGAGCCTCCCACAAATTCACCATTAATATAAACCTGGGGAATCGTGGGCCAATTGGAGTATTCTTTGATGCCTTGACGAATTTCGGGGTCAGCCAAAACATCAACGGTTTCAAAGGGGACACCCAGCACATTCAAGATTTGAACAACATTGTTAGAGAAACCGCACTGGGGCATCAGTTTGTTTCCCTTCATAAAGACCATAATTTTATTGCCTTTGACGAGTTCGTCAATGCGGGGATTGATAGGGGAGGTCATAATTTTATCTCTCTAAATAAAGTGGGAAAATTTGAAAAAATAGACAAAAACCCAAACAGTTTTGGGGATGTTATTCACGCCCAATCTAAACGGGCTGACCAGCAGCAGTCCAGTCTGTGGGGGTAAACGTTCGTAGGGCCAGGGCATGGATCGCTTCGCTGGCCAAGGGCTCTTTGAGGGCGCTGTAGACCAATTGATGTTGGCTAACACGGGTTTTTCCGGAAAAGGCTTCTGATACCACCACCGCTTCCAGGTGATCGCCACCGCCGAGGTCTTTGACCCACACTTCCGCATCGGGAAGCTGAGTCTTAATCATCGCTTCAACTTGTTCAAGGCTTACCATAGACAAAACACCATGCACAACACGTTTTCTATAGTTTATAGCTTACCGTTTTTTTGCATAGAGTTGTCTAGGATTTCTACTTGGCGGGAGGAGTCGGCGTTGGTTGAGGCGGAGTAGCTTGGGGCGAGGCGGGGCGGGTCGGACTAGTGGGGGCAAAGGGAGTTGTCACAAACCCTAATTCAAACAGTTGTTGGTAGGATTTACGCCCTAATTCTGTGGTGGGATTTTGGGAACGAATAATTTGAATCAGTAGGGGAACGGCTAACTCAGGTTCATTGGCGGCTCTATGGACGAGGGCGAGGCGGTAGGTGGCTTCATCGCGGAGTTGTCCGGTTTTTAGGGCATCTGTCCGTTGTTCTTCAAATACTTTGGGGTTAATCCCAGAAAAACTATTGGCTAACTGCAAATGAAGGTTGGAGAGTTGGTTGAAAATTTTGCGAGCCTGTTGCAATTTTTCTTTGGCAACGCCATATTTTTCGCTATTAATGGCTTGATTCGCTTCTTCCATTAATTTCTGCCCACCTTGGACGCTCAAAATCGTATTGCTATCGCCCAGGGTGCGGAGATCACTGGGGTCATTATCGACGGGTGCCGCCGGGGCCTGGGCCCAAAGCAGGGAGTCTAATAAGTCTTGGGCAGAAACCGGATTGACCAGGTTAGGCGAGGTGAAGAGGACAGTGCTGAGAAGTAGCCAATAGGACGTAAGTTTAACCATAATGCAAAAAAAGGGATTGCCACCACCAAATAAGGGTAAATCTTGAGGTATCTTAGCATCAAGGCTTTCCTGAATTAGCAACTCCATTTTTAAAATTCCCATGACCCTAAATTTTGTTCCGGTAATCTTAGCAGGAGGCAAGGGAGAACGCTTCTGGCCCTTGAGTCGCCGGCAACGCCCGAAGCAATTTTTGTCCCTCGATGGCACGGGGGTTAGCCTGTTGCAAGCCACGGCCCAACGTCTTTTATCCCTAGCGGGCGGCTGGCAAAAGATCCAGGTCATTACCGCCGCGCCGATCGCCAGTGGGGTACGAGAGCAGTTACCGGAATTGCCCGACGAAAATATATTGGTGGAGCCCGAGGGCCGCGATACGGCCCCGGCGGTGGCCTGGGCGAGCCTAGAAATTGCGAAACGCTACGGCGACGATACCGTGATTGGTTTTTTTCCGGCGGATCATTGGATTGGAGACCAAACTGCCTTTGCCCAGACCCTAGAAGCGGCGATCGCCTTTGCCCAAAAAAAAGCGGCGATCGTCACCCTTGGCATCGAACCCACGGGGCCAGCCACGGGCTATGGCTACATCGAACAGGGAGAGGAAAAAAGCAGGGAAAATAGTCTGCCGGTATATAAAGTCAGTCGCTTCACCGAAAAACCAGACACGGAAACGGCCCAAGGCTTTTTAGACAGTGGTCGTTACAGTTGGAATAGCGGTATGTTCTTCTTCCGGGCTAGCGTCGTCCTATCGGAACTGCAACGCCACGCACCAGAGATCCTGACTGCCCTCAAAACCGACGGTGTGGCCGCCTACGCCAGGCTAAACAAACTCAGCATTGACTACGCCTTGATGGAAAAAACTGAACTAGCCTACGTTCTGCCGGCTAACTTTGGCTGGGATGACCTGGGAGACTGGAATTCCTTGGAGCGTTTATTCCCTGCCCAGGACAAAAATGTAGCCCTAGCACGTCATGTTGGCAGCGATAGCCAGGGCTGTATTTTCTACGCGAGTGATTCAGAAGAGGTGATTGTCAGCCTGGGACTAGAGGATCTGGTGGTGGTCAGGGACGGCAATGTCACCTTTATCGCCCGCAAGGATAAAACCCAGGACATCAAAGCCCTGCTCAAACGCCTTGACCAGGAAGAAGACTATCGCAACTTGCTATAATCCCGGCATTGACGAGATTTTAATGTTATGTTTTCCCTGACTCAATCCACCGCAAGACAACGAGAGATCCTGGAAATTGTTTTGGGGAATGGCTGGGACTATATGCGGAGCCTACTGCAAGGGATCAGTGCAGACGAACCGCAAATCCCGACACCGGAGGTATTACGCAAGATCCTGGTGGAGCTTGGGCCGTTCTATGTCAAGTTGGGCCAACTCCTCAGTACTCGTCCCGATCTTTTGCCTCCCTCTTACATTGATGCCTTAACCGCCCTGCAATCCAATGTGCCACCCTTGCCCTGGTCAGAGATTGAAGGTCAATTGCGCCAGGAGTTTACCCAGCCCTTAGACCAAATCTTTAGTACTGTCAATCCCCAGGCGATCGCCGCTGGTTCCATTGGTCAAGTCCATCGGGCGACCCTGATTTCGGGGGAAGAGGTGGCGCTCAAAGTTCGCAGACCGGGCATTGATGCGGTGGTAGCCCAAGACAGCAGTCTGATTAAGGCGATCGCCGAATTAGTGGGATTAACCGACTTTGGGCAAACCTACGACGTGGTCAAACTGGCCGATGAATTTACTCAAACAGTACAAGCGGAACTGAATTTCACCACCGAAGCTAAATACACCGATACCCTGCGCCAAAATCTAGCCCAAAGCAAATGGTTTGATACAACGCAGTTAATCGTCCCCCAGGTCTATTGGAAACTGACCTCGGAAACCCTGCTGGTGTTGGAGTGGTTAGATGGCATGCCAATCCTTCAGGCGGATCTATCCTTACCGGCGATCGCCGGCGGTGAAAACCAACGCAAAAAAGACATTACCACTCTCCTTTTTCGGGCCTTTTTTCAACAGCTTTACATCGATGGTTTTTTCCACGCTGACCCCCATCCAGGCAATCTGTTTTATCTCCAGGATGGTCGCCTAGCCTTGATTGACTGTGGCATGATTGGGCGACTCGACCCCCGCACCCAACAATTATTGACAGAAATGCTCTTGGCGATCGTTGACCTGGACGCCCAGCGCTGTAGTCAACTGACTCTAGAACTCTCAGTGGCGATGAATCAAAGCAACCTGGAAAAATTGCGACTCGACTACGAAGCCATGCTCCGCAAATACTATGACCTGAGTTTGGGGGAATTTAACTTCAGTGAAATTGTCTATGAGTTCTTGCAAATTGCCCGCGCCAATCGCATCAAAGTCCCCGCTAGTTTAGGACTCTATGCCAAATGTCTGGCTAATCTGGAGGGAGCCGGCCGGCAATTCAACCCAGAATTAAACCTTTTTGATGAAATTAAGCCCCTAATTACGGATTTATTCCGTCGGCAATTGTTAGGGACTACGCCTATACAAACAGCGTTGCGGACGGTGCTAGACCTCAAATCCATTTCCCTGCGGACTCCCCGCCAAGTGGAGGTCTTTCTCGATCGCCTGACCACTGAAACCCTGCAATGGAATCTACGCCTTCAGGATCTAGACCCGGTGCGCCGCAGTATCGATAAATCCGCTAATCGTCTCTCCTTTAGCATCGTGGTGGGGTCGCTGATTATGGGCGCAGCCATTATTTCCGCTGGGTCCAATAGTCAACAACTGGCGATCGTGGCGAACGTTTTGTTTGCATCGGCTAGTTTATTGGGCCTGTGGCTAGTGATCAGTATTCTCCGCTCTGGACGGCTCAAATAATCAACGGTGATCGCCTTTTTGTTCAATTTTAGGATGAACTATCCCAAGAAAGCGATATTCTAGACATTAGTGCCTGGCAACAAAACTTCAACATTCGTAACGTCACGTAAGGTAAGGGGGATTCAGAGCCTTGGAAATCCATAAGGAAAAAATTTTGGTGGTTGATGATGAAGCGAGTATCCGCCGCATTTTGGAAACTCGACTCTCAATGATTGGCTACGATGTGGTCACTGCCGCCGATGGTGAAGAGGCGATCGCCATTTTTCACCAAACAGAGCCAGACTTGGTGGTTTTAGATGTCATGATGCCCAAGCTCGATGGCTATGGTGTCTGCCAAGAACTCCGCAAAGAATCTGATATTCCCATCATCATGTTGACGGCCCTGGGGGATGTCGCCGACCGCATTACCGGACTCGAGTTGGGAGCCGACGACTATGTGGTCAAGCCCTTCTCCCCCAAGGAATTAGAAGCGCGCATACGCTCCGTTTTGCGGCGGGTGGATAAAGACGGGATGCCCGGCATTCCCAGTTCCGGCGTGATTCAAATTGCCTCCATTCGCATTGATACCAATAAACGTCAAGTTTATAAAGGTGATGAACGTATCCGTCTCACCGGCATGGAATTTAGCCTGCTAGAGCTTTTGGTCAGCCGCTCCGGCGAAGCCTTTTCCCGCTCCGAGATTTTACAGGAAGTCTGGGGCTATACCCCCGAGCGTCATGTGGATACCCGGGTAGTGGATGTACATATTTCTCGACTCCGGGCTAAGTTAGAAGATGACCCCAGTAACCCTGAACTTATTTTAACGGCGCGGGGAACGGGGTATTTGTTTCAACGCATCCTAGAACCCGGAGAAGAACCCTAGACCAGGACACTACCATGGCCAACGACTCAAAACGTGTCCTACGTCAACTCCCCCTCGTCGCCGGGGCGATCGGTGGCAGTTTGTTGTTAATTAATCGCCTCAGTACCACTGATTTGACACCCTCCCAATCCCGCTCTGATGTGGTTGGTGTCATTCTTTCGGGGACATTGGTCGCCATTTGGTTGATCTGGCAACAAATTCAACCCCGATCGCCGGAGGCGGTGACGCTGATCGGAACAGAACGCTTTGAGCTAGCGGAGGAGTTACCCGAGGCGGTCAAAACTGAGTTGGCCTGGGCCTCTCATTTACTCCTTACCAACACTGTCAGCCAATCCTTGCTGGTCTATCATCGGGGGAAAATCCTGCTGGAACGGGGGATTTTGCCCCCCAAACATTTTCTAGAACCCGGCACCTTAGTCAAACGAGTCCTAGAGAGCCAAAAGCCGATTTATTTAGTGAAGTTACCCCTCTATCCCGGTCGAGTCGAATTTGACTACCTGCCGGAAAATACCCAAGGCCTAATCTGTCAGCCCTTGGGCCAAGAAGGAGTTTTGATTTTAGGCACCAATATTCCCCGCAGCTATACCCAACAAGATGAAAATTGGATTCACGGGATTGCTGATAAATTAGGCTACAGCTTGGAGAAAAAAACGCCTTCAGCAGGTATCTAGCCCCATATCAAGCAATATTTCAGGAAAATTGGGGAATCTTAGCCGACGAGAGACACCTTGCCGGTATTGAGGTCGTAGTAGGCACCAACGATTTTCAGTTTTTGCTGGGCAATAAGGTCACTCAAAATAGGCGACTTTTTCAAGGTTTCAACTTGATAAGTAACATTGGCTTTCACCGCCTTGTCTAGACTGGCTGCATCTTGGCTTCTGGGAGCAACGGAGCCAATACTAATATTCTTAATTAGACTGCCAATTTGTCCCGGCAGTGGGTCTCCTTGTATAGCGGCCTTAACGGCTCCACAACTTTCGTGGCCCACCACCATTAGGATTTTTGCGCCCAAGACCAATGTCCCAAACTCAAGGCTACCAATTTCCTCCGTGGTGGCAATATTCCCCGCCACACGACAAACAAATAAATCTCCTAATCCTTGATCAAAAACAATTTCCGCCGGGACTCGGGAATCAGCACAGCCAAGAATAGCGGCGAAGGGGGCCTGACCTTCCGCTACCTCCAGTAATCGTTCTTGGGTTGGATTACATTGCGTGCGTTTTTGATTGACAAATCGATCATTGCCGCCCATCAGTTTTTCGAGGGCTTGATCCGGTGTCAAGGCGATCACCTTAGCTTCGGCTACGGCGGGGGAGACTAAATTTTTCCCTAGGACCGTGGCGAGTAAACTGGTTCCGATAAATCCCCCCCCGTATTGCAGAAGATGGCGACGGTTGATTGGGACAGATGATAGCTTAGACATGAGTTAACTCCTAAAAAGCGTGCAATATTGACCAAAGCTTAGCCCAGTTAGAGCCCCAAACCGAGGTTTGGGACCAAAATAAAATCAAGTTTGTCTTGTTGTTCTAGGCCGTCCTCTCAAATAGGTCTTCAAGACGACATTCGAGATAAACTAAAGAGTGAAATCGCAAGCCATCGTCTATTCCTATCAATGTCCCTATGCACATCAGTGAACTGACCCACCCGAACCAGTTACATGGACTTTCAATCCGCCAACTGGAGGAAGTTTCCCGTCAAATTCGAGAAAAGCATCTCCAAACGGTTGCAACCAGTGGCGGTCACTTGGGCCCAGGGTTGGGGGTTGTAGAACTTACCGTCGCCCTGTATTCCACCCTCGACCTCGATCACGACAAGGTAATTTGGGATGTGGGTCACCAAGCCTATCCCCATAAACTGCTGACGGGGCGCTATGACCGTTTCCATACCCTACGACAAAAAGACGGCATCGCGGGTTACCTCAAGCGGTGCGAAAGTCGGTTCGACCATTTTGGGGCGGGTCATGCCTCCACCAGTATTTCCGCTGGATTAGGGATGGCCTTGGCACGGGATGCTAAGGGAGAAGACTTCAAAGTGATTTCCATCATCGGTGATGGTGCCTTAACCGGGGGGATGGCCCTCGAAGCCATCAATCATGCCGGTCATTTACCCCACACCAACTTGATGGTGGTTCTAAACGATAATGAAATGTCGATTTCTCCCAATGTGGGAGCTATTTCTCGTTATCTCAACAAAGTTCGCCTTAGCACTCCTGTCCAGTTCTTGGCAGATAATCTAGAAGAACAGATCAAGCATTTGCCTTTTGTGGGCGATTCCATTAGTCCTGAAATGGACCGCCTTAAGGAAGGCATCAAGCGTCTAGCGGTGTCTAAAGTCGGAGCCGTTATCGAAGAACTTGGCTTTAAATATTTTGGCCCCATCGATGGGCATAATTTACAGGAATTAATCGATACCTTTAAGCAAGCCCAAAAAGTCCATGGGCCTGTGTTAGTCCATGTGGCCACGACCAAGGGTAAAGGTTACGATTTAGCCGAAAAAGATCAAGTCGGCTACCATGCCCAAAGTCCCTTTAATTTGGCCACCGGTAAAGCCTACCCGTCTAATAAGCCCAAGCCACCGGGGTATTCTAAAGTCTTTGCCCATACGCTGACGAAGCTAGCCGAAGATAACCCCGCCATCATCGGCATTACCGCCGCCATGGCCACCGGAACCGGACTTGATAAATTACACGCCAAGCTCCCCAATCAGTATATTGACGTTGGTATTGCCGAGCAACACGCGGTTACCCTAGCGGCGGGGATGGCCTGTGAAGGGATGCGCCCCGTTGTAGCGATCTATTCCACCTTTTTGCAACGGGCCTACGACCAGATTATCCATGATGTCTGTATTCAAAATTTGCCCGTCTTTTTCTGTCTAGACCGGGCGGGCATTGTCGGCGCGGATGGCCCCACCCACCAAGGGATGTATGACATTGCCTACCTGCGCTGTATCCCCAACCTCACCATTATGGCTCCCAAGGATGAGGCCGAGTTACAACGAATGCTGGTCACCGGCGTTAACTACACGGCGGGCCCCATTGCCATGCGTTACCCCCGGGGCAGTGGCATCGGGGTGCCTTTGATGGAAGAAGGCTGGGATGGGCTAGAGATTGGCAAAGCAGAAATCCTACGCCATGGCGATGACCTACTCTTGTTGGGCTATGGATCCATGGTCTATCCGGCTCTACAGGCGGCGGAAATTCTCAAGGAACATGGCATCCATGCCACCGTGGTCAATGCTCGCTTTGTGAAGCCCCTCGATACCGAATTAATTGTACCCCTGGCCCAACGCATTGGTAAGGTGGTCACCCTAGAAGAAGGCTGTCTGATGGGAGGCTTTGGCTCGGCGGTGATAGAAGCTCTGATGGATCACAATGTTTTAGTACCCGTAAAACGCATTGGTGTTCCGGATACGCTGGTAGACCACGCGACGCCTGCCGAATCCATGGCTGAGCTTGGCATGACAACGCCCCAAATTGCCGATCAAATTCGAGCGGCTTTTTTCCTCACCATGAAGGAGTCTTTCATTAATGCCTAAACCTTATCGAGGAAATTAATTGTGGGAAGCGTTTTGGGTTTGATTCAGGCGCTGCCACAGCCTATCAATGCGTCGATAGGATTCCTCTGGGCAAATTTTTGCAACTTCTCAATAATCGTGGGTAGGAAGGGGGGGTTGTCATAAAGGAGAAAATCTGGTTAAAGGATAGAATGAGAAATTCAAATAGCGAAGGGTCAAAGACAGATATCAGGGTAGAAGACCTCCTACGGCAGATT
>JBGSZT010000081.1:0-24571 GCA_041750255.1 Synechocystis sp. | reverse complement strand
TTGAAAGGCTCGGCGTTTTGCTCCACTTAGTTTGGCGGAAGCTAGCCGTAGATCTTCTATCTGGGACTGAGTTAGCTTCCGTATTTTGACTGGAGAGACGGGTGACATTCTCAATCTTGTTAAACTACATTCAATACATTAACTTACTTTACACCCCGGTACTTTTTTTGTCGGACATCGCCTTAAAGAAATTCTTGACAAGATTGACCAACGCTTAGAGCGCATCGAAACAGACCTGACTGACATCAAGATAGATGTAGCAACCATCAAAGTACAAATGAGTAACCTCAAGGAAGATGTCAAAGACCTAAAGGGCAGAACTAACGCCCAAATCTGAGCTTTAATCGGCATCATTTTTACTGCTGTTGTCAGTACGGCTATCAAATTCGGCTTCTTCCCCAATCCTTAAACCGCTTTTAATGCCGTAGGCGTTGACAACAAATGAGCTTTTCTCAAGGGATGAGCGGCTAACAGACCCTCAATCAGGTGAAGGATTAATTTTCGAGATGGAGACGGGCTAAGTCCATAAAAATAGCCTGGGCACTTTGTTCCTGCTCGTTGGGGCCGGGCTTACGTTGGTGGTAGGTGCCATCGGGCTGAAGTTCCCAGGCATGGCGATTATCCGCGAGTAATGTCCCCAAAATTTCTTGTAGTTCCTGCATAATGGCTCGGTCTTCGATGGGGACGATCGCCTCGACCCGACGGCTCAAATTGCGACTCATCCAGTCGGCACTGCCAATATAAATTTCTTCCGCGCCATTGTTGTGGAAGTAAAAAATACGGGAATGTTCTAAAAAGCGCCCGACGATACTAATGACCCGAATCGTATCACTCAATTTTTCAATGCCTGGACGTAGACAACAAATACCCCGCACGATCAAATCAATTTTTACCCCAGCTTGGGAGGCTTGATAGAGTGCCTGAACAATGGGCTGGTCTACTAGGGCATTCATTTTGGCCACAATGCGCCCAGTGCCGCCATTACGACAATGTTCCGCCTCGCGTAGGATCATTTCAATCATGCGTTGGCGCATATTCACTGGGGCCACCAGCAGTTTTCGGTAAACCGTTTGCCGCGAATAACCCGTCAAAAAGTTAAAGAGATTGGTTAAATCATCCCCCAACTCTTCTCGACAACTCAAAAGTCCCAAATCGGTGTAAAGTTTAGCGGTTTTAGGATTGTAATTACCCGTGCCAATGTGGACGTAGCGGCGGAGTACTTTCCCTTCCTGGCGCACCACCAGCATGGTTTTGGTGTGGGTTTTGAGCCCGACCAAGCCATAGACGACGTGGACTCCAGCCTGTTCTAACTTGCGAGCCCAGCTAATGTTATTTTCTTCATCAAAACGGGCCTTGAGTTCCACCAGCGCCGCCACCTGTTTACCATTTTCCGCCGCTGAAATCAGCGCTTGGATAATGGGAGAATCGCCAGAGGTGCGATAGAGGGTCATTTTGATGGTCAAGACATCGGGGTCGTAGGCCGCTTGGGTGATAAATTGCTGAACTGAGGCCGTAAAGGAATGATAGGGATGATGGACTAAAATATCCCCGTTGCGAATCAGGGTAAAAATATCGGAGCCTTCCTGCTGAATTTCGCCATCTTCGTTGCCATCCACCAATTCCTTAACTCGTTGCAAGAATGTCGGCACTACCGCACTCCAGGGGGCATCCTTGAGGTGAGGACAGGGCAATGACAGGAAGAAAAAGAGGTCTTTTAGCCCCAATAGTCCTTCAATTTCATAGACATCCATATCCTCTAATTTCAAGTCAGCCATCAGGCGATCGCGGATTGCCTTGGGGGTGGAGGTATGAATTTCTAAGCGCACCGCCGACTTACCGACCCGACGCTTACGGAGTTCTTGCTCAATGGCGAACAGTAAATCATCGGCTTCATCTTCTTCCACCGAAAGGTCGGCATTGCGGGTCACGCGGAAGGGATGACATTCTTGGATGGTCATGCCGGGGAATAAATATTCAAGATTATGGGCAATCACCTGCTCTAGGGGAACTCCCGTCCAGATCCACGTCGGATCTCCCTGGGGCCGACAGACATCCTGGGGCAACGAGACAAAGCGGGGGAGAATTTTGGGCACTTTTACCCGCGCAAAGAGTTCATCTTCGGTTTCGGGGTCACGCACTACCACCGCTAAATTCAAACTGAGATTAGAAATGTAGGGAAAGGGATGACTCGGATCCACAGCCAGGGGAGTCAGTACCGGAAAAATATGATCTTTGAAAAAGCCTTGTAGGTAATTGCGTTCTTCTTGATTGAGGTCCACATAATTCATCAAAAGAATGTTGTGGTTAATCAATTCCCGCTTGAGGGAATATTCAAAAACCTGCTCTTGTTGCTTGAGCAAGGGGCGGAGATGCTCGCTAATTTCTTGGAGTTGTTGAGCCGGGGTACGCCCATCCGGGGTGAGTTTAGAAACATTAGCCTCTAGTTGCTGTTTCAGGACTGCCACCCGCACCATAAAAAACTCATCAAGGTTGGAGCTAAAAATAGCTAAAAATTTTAACCGCTCGAGCAAAGGAGTGCGTTCATCCAAGCCTTCAAACAAAACCCGATAATTAAACGCCAGCCAACTCAACTCCCGGTTGAAGTAGTATTGGGGGTCTTGGATGTCTGGAGTAGAAAGCTGGGATTGAGTCATAATTTTAGCGGGCGCAACGATGGACAGAAAATCTCATCCCAATCTTACCGCACGGCCTTGAGTCTAAAATTATGCCTAGGTTAAGGACTGTTTTCTGTAATTTAGGCGATCGCCGTTGTTGGTATAGTTTTCGTTAGAGATATCAAATTTTTTGTTCAAAACTAAGATTAATCACCATGACTATTTCCCTCGACGAGATCCAAGGGCTTTTAGAGTCCGACAATTTTGGTGAGCAAATTCGTGGACTCAATCACCTACGCAACCTTGACCCGGCGATCGCCTTTCCTCTGCTCAAACCCCTGGTGACCCACAATAATCCGCGTATTCGTTATTCGGCGGTGAGCCAACTAGACCCTATCGGCCAGGCCAACCCGGCGGAAAGCTTGATCATGCTACGCGATCGCCTTTTTAATGACCCGGAAATGGATGTGCAAGCGGCGGCCGCAGATGTCATTGGCGGTTTGAAACTAACCGATGCCTACCCCGACCTAGAAAACGCCTACCAACAAACATCAGACTGGCTCTTGCAAATGAGTATTGTGGCTACCCTCGGCGAAATGGGAGATGCACGGGGGTTTGACCTGCTCAAGCTGGCCTTGGGGTCCGAGAATAGCCTAATTCGCATGGCCGCCATTAGTGCCCTGGGAGAATTGGGAAATCCAGCGGCGATCACCTTTTTAATGCCCCTCGTCAATGATGATGACTGGCAAGTCCGCTACCGCTTGGCCCAGTCCCTCAGCCAACTCGATAGTACCAGTACTCGACCGACCCTAGAGCAACTGTCCCATGATTCGGCGGAACAAGTCGCAGCGATCGCCAAGGAACTACTCCTATCCTTAGCCTAAGCTAGTTTGTACCACTCCAATCAATTGGCTTGTCCAATGTTCCGCCGCTTCGGGGCAAGCCGCTTCTACCATGACCCGAATCACCGGCTCTGTACCGGAGGCTCGCACTAACACTCGTCCCTCTTTTCCCATGGCCTGTTCCGCCGTGGCGATTGCCCTTTGTACCGCCTCACAAGCATGCCACTGGAGGCGACGCTCCCGGTTTTCCACCCGCACATTGCGTAGAATTTGGGGATAGGGATGAAAACTTTCGTCTAATAATTTCGCCAGAGTAAGCCCCGATTGTTGAACAAGGGAGGTTAGATGCAAGGCCGCCTGCACGCCATCGCCAGAGAAACTATGGTGATGACAGATAATATGCCCCGACTGTTCGCCCCCTAGCATCGCGCCGGTTTCCCACATCTGGGCTTGAACATTTTGGTCTCCCACGGCGGTACGGAGTAAGCGACCGCCCCGCGCCTCCCAAGCACGCTCAAAGGCTAAATTAGCCATTACCGTGCTAATTAGCAAGTTATCCGGTAATAGTCCCTGATTTTGTAGGGTTTTGCCCCAAAGATAGAGAATATAATCCCCATCTACCGTTTTTCCCTGGGCATCCATGGCCATGACTCGGTCGGCATCGCCATCAAAGGCAAAGCCCAGGTCGGCGTCATGTTCTTGCACCGCTAGGCGCAGACGCTCTAGGTGAGTCGAACCACAATTAACATTAATCTGGTCACCATCGGCCTGGTCATGGAGACAAATCACCTCCGCTCCCAAGGAGCGAAATAGATCCGGGGCAACCTGCACCGAAGCTCCCCAGGCTAAATCCAAGACCAGGCGTAGTCCTCGAAAGTTACAGGCTGGTGGTAGCCCCTCTAACAAAAATTGCCCATAGTCCTGGGTTAATTCCGATTGATGGTAACGCTTACCCCAATTTTGGGGAGTTTCTTTCAATACCTTCTCACCCCGCAGAAGGGCTTCTATTTCTTGGGCATCGATTTTGCTGAGTTTGAGCCCATCTTGATTAAAAAATTTAATGCCGTTGTCTTCCGGGGGATTGTGACTGGCGGAAATCATAATGCCGCCGATCGCCGCAGTTTTACGAGTCAAATGGGCCACACAGGGGGTCGGACAAAGTCCCAACTGCCAGACTTCTAGCCCGGCGGAGGTCAACCCAGCAGCGATCGCCATAACCAACATATCGCTAGAATTGCGGGAGTCTTGACCAATGATCACGGGCCCTAGTTGAGTGGCCCGCGCCTTGAGCACCTGAGCGGCCCAAAACCCTAAATTGAGCACAAAGGGAGCTGTCAAAAGTTCTCCGGCCTTACCCCGAATGCCATCAGTACCAAAAATCGGCGACGGAGATAATCCCCCCCCGGTACTGGGCAAAGCAGTCCGACCATTTTTACTAGACCAAGCCGAAACTACCATCACAGATCCTCACACACCACAATATAAAGAAAAAGAATAAGACTAAAGGCAAATTTTATCGAAAAAAAGACTTTTTCAAGACTAATTCTAAAGTCCCAAATCTGCCAAGCGTTGTTCCATGACCGGCCAAGATAACCCTTCTTCTAAATAAAGGGGATTTTGGAGGGTGTAGGGACTTGCCAGGCGATCAATGGCTAAGATAGCGTCTTCAGCACCGAGGAGAGGAATCTCAGGATCGACGGGAGTACTATGGGTCAAAAAACTGGAAAATCCCTTAAAAATGAGGATAATTTCTTCTTGTTTATCTTTTAACGCCGTCACTTGCAAAATTTCCTGAGGATAGCGCAAGCAATACTGTTCTAAGCGGTGAATGGGTAAAACCACGATCCTATTGCTCCAGAGCCGATCGCCCTTGACGACCCAGACGGATTACCAAGAAATAGAGAAAATATAAACCGTAGATAATGAGACCGACAATGCCCAAAAATCCCAGAAAACCAGGACTGGCATTGGCGTGAAAAATTGATTTATAGTGCCAGGTCGCCGGTAGCCAGACTTGACAAAAGTTCGGTGAGATTGCCCCCGGTGTTGCCACACAGGACAAAAAGGGAATCAAGGCGATCGCCCCAAAACTGCAATAAATGGTCACCGCCCAGCGCCAGGAAGTGGTTACCAATTTTAGTAGGGAGGCGGGTGAATCTTTAATCTCATCATTGAGGTCAACCCAAAACCAGAGGGCAACGGGAATCAAAATCCGCGACAAAAAACCCGTGACGTAGCCCAGGGGCCAACCGGGGATGAATAGATAAATAGTAATCATCAGCAGACTCGCCACCCGCCAATAGATCAACAACAGACGATGAATCGCCTCAGATTGTTTAACCAAAGACCAGACCAGGAGGACTAAGGGAATAATTAAGGTAAAAATAACCGCTAGTCGATAATCTAGCCAGACGAAGGGGCGAAACCAAAGCGTTTCCATAGACGTAAAATTTCTAACAAAAATAAAGACAGCCATTGCCGAACGCAACGGTGACGTCAAGCAAAATATAACCCTACACCAAAAAGCAGTGATTATCTAGGCAAAAGACGGTCACTGCTTTGGGGGATAAAAATAGTGGTAGGGCTAAGAATCTGAACCTACAACTATTCCTTAGTCTTCGTAGAGTCGGCATTCCGCCGCATCAGGGTTTTCTGCACAATACTTTTCAAAGGACGTTTGCTCTGGATGGGCTTGGTGCTGGTGAGAAGCTTCCGCTTGTAATTCTTCAACGGCATCCCAGGCCGCCGCACACTCTCCACTGGTAGCACCATCGGTACTACAGACTTCTCTAGCATTCGCTAGCTCTTGCTCAATTTTTTCTTGGATATTGCTCATAGATCTATAACTGTCTCACGTTTATAAACGGCACAAGGCTTAATCATACTAGCGAATTTAACTGCCTTTGGGTAGAAAATTTCTGACCAGGCTCGGAGCATAGTCACCGGGGTCAAAGCTGGGCATAATGTATAGGATATCAATCAACAAACCAGGGCATGGGCAAACAACGTATATTATCAGGGGTTCAGCCAACCGGGAACCTTCATCTGGGCAACTATTTGGGTGCCATCCGCAACTGGGTAGAGTACCAACAAAACTACGAGAATTTTTTCTGTGTCGTGGATCTCCATGCCATTACGGTTCCCCACAATCCCCGGAGTCTGGCCCAAGATACAGAGGCGATCGCCGCTCTATATTTAGCCTGTGGCATTGATTTGCAGTACGCTACGATTTTTGTTCAGTCCCATGTGCCGGCCCACAGTGAATTAGCCTGGCTTTTGAATTGTATTACCCCCCTGAACTGGCTAGAACGTATGATTCAGTTCAAGGAAAAGGCAATTAAACAAGGAGAAAACGTCAGTGTCGGACTGCTGGACTATCCGGTGTTGATGGCCGCCGATATCCTGCTCTACAATGCGGATCGGGTTCCCGTGGGGGAAGACCAAAAACAGCACCTAGAATTAACCCGCGATATTGTGGTGCGTCTCAATGACCAATTTGGTAGCCCCGATAATCCGGTTCTAAAATTGCCGGAACCCTTGATTCAAAAAGCCGGTGCCCGGGTGATGAGTCTCACCGATGGCACCCGAAAAATGTCAAAATCCGACGAATCCGAGCTGAGTCGCATCAATTTATTGGATCCACCGGATGTCATTCAGAAAAAGATTAAAAAGTGTAAAACTGATCCGGTCAAAGGGCTCTGGTTCGATGACCCCGATCGCCCGGAATGTCATAACCTATTAACTCTGTATCACCTTTTATCGGGTCGATCTAAGCAAGCCGTCGCCTCAGACTGTGAAGCCATGGGTTGGGGACAATTTAAGCCCCTCCTCACCGAAACGGCGATCGCCGCCCTTGCCCCCATTCAAGAAAAATATCACAGCATCATGGCCGACAAAGGTTACCTACAGTCCGTACTCAGACAGGGAAATCATCGGGCCAATGAAGTTGCCAATCAAACCCTAGAGCGAGTCAGGTCAGCCCTCGGATACTTACCCAAAGTCTAATGTCCATCTGACCATTTATAGTTTTTTGTTTATGTTGACTCGATTACAGCAAGCGGCCCACGCCAAGGACTTTTTGATCACCGCTGAAGTGACACCACCCAAGGGAGGCGATCCTCAACGGATGGTCGCCGTTGCCCAAGCATTAAAAGAGCGCGTCCATGCGGTCAACGTCACCGATGGTAGTCGAGCCGTGCTAAGAATGTCCTCCTTGGCCTCCTGCGCCATTTTGCAACGCCATGGCATTGAGACGGTCTGTCAAATGACCTGCCGAGACCGAAATCTCCTTGGCCTCCAAGCCGACCTGATGGGAGCCCATGCCCTCGGACTCCATAACATTTTGGCCCTAACCGGCGATCCGCTCAAAGCCGGCGATCATCCCCAGGCCAAAGCCGTTTTTGACCTAGAGTCAGTCCGGTTGCTTAAGCTCATTCAAGCCTTAAACCAAGGACTTGATGCCAACCAAGGGGCCCTAAGCGATGGTGCCCTAAGCCTATTCGTCGGAGCCGCCGTAGACCCACAATCCCCCAGTTGGTCGGGCTTGAAATCACGCTTTGAACGCAAATTAATGGCCGGCGCAGAGTTTTTTCAGAGTCAATTGATCACCGACTTTGAACGCTTAGACAAATTCATGACTGAAGTGGCTTTAGGCTGTGAAAAACCGATTTTAGCAGGGATTTTTCTGTTGAAATCCGCCAAAAATGCCGCATTTATCAATCGCCATGTCCCAGGGGTTAATATTCCCGCCCACCTGATCGAGCGTCTAGCCCAGGCTGCGGATCCTCTGCAGGAAGGAGTTTTGATCGCCGCCGAACAGGTCAAGCTTGCCCACCAACTCTGTCAAGGTGTGCATCTGATGGCGGTCAAACGTGAAGACCTAATTCCCCAGATCCTAGACCTAGCAGGCATTGCGGCCCCGGTTGCTTCCCCAAACTAGTCTTGACCACTCTCTTCACTTCAAGAAAGATCTTCCCAAAATAGACAAATATCCGGTATGATGGGGAATTGTGAGTTTTTATAATCTAATGAACGCCGAAGCAATCATTAACTCAATCGAGGCAGAATTCCTGAAAACGGATCTGCCGACAATTCATGTTGGCGACACCATTCGGGTGGGCGTCAAAATCGTGGAAGGGGGTAAAGAACGGATTCAGCCCTACGAAGGCACGGTAATCGCCATGCGGAATGGTGGCATCAATGAAACCATTACTGTCCGGAAAGTCTTCCAAGGCGTCGGTGTTGAGAGAGTATTTTTGCTCCATTCTCCCCGGGTCGCCTCGATCAAGATTATTCGTCGTGGTAAAGTTCGTCGCGCCAAATTGTACTACCTGCGTGACCGAGTGGGTAAAGCGACTCGTATTCAACAACGTTTTGACCGCGCTCTCTAGGGAGACGGCTTTAACAAATTTAGGGATCATTGGTGTCTAACTTAAGCTATGATGGTTAATCGTCGAGATTATTCTCAGCTGGCTTCCACAATCTAGACTATGCGTCCTTAGTTCAGTTGGTAGAACGCAGGTCTCCAAAACCTGATGTCGGGGGTTCAAGTCCTCCAGGGCGCGTTGACCACCAATAACCCATGTTGAATAGATTGCCGGATCTAAGCTTTAATGCAAAGGTAATGGATTCGCATCACTCGATCACGTCATTGGCACAGAGGTAATACAGTGGCAAAGCAAGAAGTAACCAAACCAGACACATTGGAAACTAATATTGCCAAAGCAGACAACGCTCGACGCAATTTTATTTCTGAGACCCAGGGAGAGTTGGCTAAGGTCGTCTGGCCATCCCGTCAACAACTCATAAGTGAATCTGTCGCCGTCATCCTCATGGTGACCCTGGTGGCAACCGTCATTTATTTAGTAGACAACTTCTTCGGCTGGTTTACGCGACAACCCTTTCTTTTTGGTTGATCCCCGCTTCATCCCAAGGGAGCACTTACCACACCATAAAGTATAGAAATGACTTTTGCTGACGAACATTCCCCGGTTGACCCCCAAACCAATCCGTCCACCTTGGCTAAAACAGCCCATTGGTATGCGGTGCAGGTTGCCTCAGGCTGTGAAAAACGAGTTAAGGCAAGTCTAGAACAACGTATTCATACGCTAGATGTCGCCGACCGTATTTTACAGATTGAAATCCCCAAAACGCCAACGGTGAAGATCCGCAAAGATGGATCGCGCCTCCATGGCGAAGAAAAAATCTTTCCGGGTTATCTTTTGATTCGGATGTTGATGGATGACAATGCCTGGCAAGTGGTCAAAAATACTCCCCACGTGATCAATTTTGTGGGCTCCGAGCAAAAGCGACGCTATGGTCGTGGCCGTGGCCATGTCCATCCTCTCCCCCTCAATTTAGGGGAGGTCGAGCGCATTTTTCGGCAGTCAGAAGACCAAGAACCTGTGCTCAAAGTCGAAATGCAAATTGGCGACAAGATCATGGTTCTATCGGGTCCCTTCAAAGACTTTCAAGGGGAAGTTATTGAAGTTAGCCCCGAACGCAGTAAGCTTAAAGCCTTACTCTCCATTTTTGGCCGGGATACTCCGGTGGAATTGGAATTTAATCAAGTGGAAAAACAAAATTAAGTATTAAGCAATGGCAAAGAAAGTCGTCGCTCTCATTAAGTTAGCGCTCCCTGCTGGTAAGGCAAACCCAGCACCTCCCGTTGGTCCAGCCCTGGGTCAACACGGGGTCAATATTATGGCCTTTTGTAAGGAGTATAATGCTAAGACGGCGGATCAGCCCGGGATGATTATTCCGGTGGAAATCTCCGTTTACGAAGACCGCAGTTTCACCTTTGTTCTCAAAACTCCTCCGGCATCCGTCCTCATACGCAAAGCCGCTGGGGTTGATAAGGGGTCTAACACTCCCAATAAAGTCAAGGTCGCCGCTATTTCTCGGGATCAACTACGGGAGATTGCCCAAACCAAGATGCCTGACTTGAATGCCAATGACATTGAAGCGGCAATGAAAATCGTGGAAGGCACCGCTCGCAATATGGGCGTCACCATCAACGAGTAGTCTTTCATCTCACAATCATCAATCGGGGGAGAAGGTAATTCCTTCGTTTGCACCCAAGGAGTAACGAAACCATGACCAAAAAATTGTCTAAGCGTCTCAGCGCTCTTGTCGGCAAGATAGACAAAAATACCGCCTATGAACCTTTAGCCGCGATGGCGTTGCTCAAGGAAACGGCGACGGCTAAGTTTGATGAATCCGTTGAAGCCCATGTCCGTTTGGGCATTGACCCCAAGTACACTGATCAGCAAATTCGGACAACAGTATCCTTACCCAAGGGAACCGGCCAAGTCGTCCGAGTGGCGGTAATTGCTCGGGGGGAAAAGGTCGCTGAGGCCAACGTGGCCGGGGCAGACATTTGCGGTTCAGAAGAACTGATCGATGAAATCCAAAAGGGGATGATGGACTTTGATGTCTTGATTGCTACCCCGGATATGATGCCTAAAATTGCCCGATTGGGAAAGATGCTCGGTCCCCGTGGCTTAATGCCCTCTCCTAAGGGAGGAACTGTAACCACAAACGTGACGGAGGCGATCGCCGCCTACAAAGCAGGAAAATTAGAATTTCGGGCTGACAGAACAGGCATTGTTCATGTTATGTTTGGAAAGGCCTCTTTTTCTGCCGAAGATTTATTGACCAATCTCAAAGCGTTACAAGAAACCATTGACCGCAACCGTCCTTCTGGGGCAAAGGGTCGATTCTGGCGGACAATTTTTGTGTCTGCCTCGATGGGCCCATCCATTCAAGTCGATATCAATGCCTTGCGAGATTTCAAACTAGTGGAAAGCTAGGAAGACTCCGCAAGCCGACATTGGCTATTTACCCATGACAGCAGGGGCTATTGCTTAATTAGCCTGCCGAGGTTGAAGCCTGAATCCAAGTTTAAGCCTAGGACGGAGAAAAAATTTCTCCCTCTACCTTGCTCACCACTGGATCTTCAGCCCCGGCGATCGCCTAGGGGCTTTGTTGTGTGTCAAGGCCGCCAAAATCTAACCCAAAGGAGGTGAAACCCGGATGGGACGAACAAGAGAAAATAAATCCACCGTCATCGCGGAGGTCAAGGAACTATTCCTGGATACTCAGATGGCCATGGTCATCGATTATCAAGGGTTGACCGTAGCGGAAATCACCGATCTCCGCAATCGTCTGCGCCCCCTCGGAGGCACCTGCAAAATCGCCAAAAATACCCTGGTGAAATTGGCCCTGGAGGGTCAAGAGCAATGGCAACCCATGGAGGAATACCTCAAAGGAACCTCTGCCCTATTGCTCCTTAAAGATGACCTCAGTGGTGCAATCAAGGCGTATAAAAAGTTCCAAAAAGACACCAAAAAAAGCGAACTTCGCGGTGGTGTTCTAGATGGTCGGGCACTTTCCCAAGCTGATGTTGAAGCCATCAGTGAATTGCCTTCCAAGGAGCAACTCATGGGTCAAATTGCGGGTGGACTCAACGCCCTGGCAACCAAATTGGCCATGGGAGTCAAAGAAGTTCCGGCATCTATTGCTCGGGGTATCAAAGCGTATTCCGAAAAGGAATAATTCCCTCTTTACTATCAATTATCAACTCAAGGAGTTTACAGAATGTCTACAGCAACCGATCAAATTTTAGAACAGTTGAAAACCCTCACCCTTTTGGAAGCGGCTGAGCTTGTTAAGCAAATCGAAGACGCCTTTGGAGTCAGCGCGGCGGCCCCCGTTGGCGGCATGATGATGGCGGCTCCTGGTGCGGCAGCTCCCGCCGAAGTGGTGGAAGAGAAAACTGAATTTGATGTTGTTCTCGAAGAAGTCCCCGCCGACAAGAAAATTGCCATTCTTAAAGTTGTCCGGACAATTACCGGTTTGGGTCTCAAAGAAGCCAAGGATTTGGTGGAATCTGCGCCTAAAGCCGTTAAAGAAGCGACGGGCAAAGATGATGCTGAAGCCGTCAAAAAACAACTTGAAGATGCCGGTGCTAAGGCTTCTGTCAAATAGTTGCCAGTTTATTTGCAATCATGATTTGGCAGGTCTACAGGCCTGCTTTTTTGGGCC
The DNA here is from genome assembly GCA_041750255.1 of Synechocystis sp. GTDB lineage: Bacteria > Cyanobacteriota > Cyanobacteriia > Cyanobacteriales > Microcystaceae > Synechocystis. The sequence continues at coordinate 12,069 of JBGSZT010000081.1, read as the reverse complement.
CATAATGTAGGCGTGATAGCCTCCTAGGGGAATTTCGGCCTTGACTCATCATAAATTTCGCCTTGGTAAAAATACTTGGCTGCTCATGCTCTGGATCGGGCTAGGAACCTGGCTTCGCTTCCACAATTTGACGGATAAGCCGCCTTGGACGGATGAATTTGCCACCCTGGTGTTTAGCCTGGGTAATGATTTTTCGGGCATTCCCCTGGGAACTGTTATTTCTGCTGATACTCTGTTGCAACCGCTCCAGCCCAATCCCGAGGCTAGCGTTGGCCTCGTGGCGCATCTGCTCCTAAACCAGGATAACCATCCACCGCTTTATTTTGTGCTAGCTCATCTCTGGCTAGGGCTTTTTCCCGCCCCAGATGGCTATCTGAATCTTTGGGCGGCGCGGGCATTACCGGCACTTTTTGGCGTTGCGACAATTCCCCTCAGCTATGGACTGATGCGCTGGTTGGGGGTGTCCATGGTGATCGCCCAGGGGTCTGCGCTCTGGATGGCGCTCTCGCCCTACGCTATTTTTATTAGCCAGGAGGCCCGTCACTATACCCTGGCAGTACTTTGGGTGATGTTGTCCTTGGGCTGTTGTCTCAAGGCGGCTCAGTTTTTGGCCCGGGGTCAGGCGGTGCCTGGGGCGATCGCCATTGCCTGGGGCGTGGTGAATGCCGTGGCGCTATCTGTCCATTTTTTTACCGCCTTGATTTTTCTGGCCCAGGCACTATCACTTATTTATTTATATTTGAGTCGAAGTAAGCCGCAACCCAAGGTTTGGCTGAGTCTGTTGCCGGCGGTTCTCGTCACAGCGTCGGCGATCGCCGTTTGGGGATGGGTGATTAGTCAACCGCAGTTTGGCCATGGCATGACCGACTGGATTCGCTTGGGGGGAAATGTGTCGAGCTGGATTGGCCCGCCCTTTCAACTCTTGGCGGCTTGGATTACCATGCTTTGTTTATTTCCCGTTGAGTCACCGTTTTTGGCCATTGTGATTCTATCGGGATTGGCCATGCTGATTTATTTTGTCTGGCTCCTGCCGTTACTGGCACGGGGACTGAGTCCTTGGCGTTCAAAGGGTCTGGAAATGGAATTCCTAGGGGCGGTGATGGTCAGTTTAACGGCCATCTACCTGATGGTGACCTACGTTGGGGGAATGGATATTACCCGGGGAGCCCGCTATAGTTTTAATTTTTTGCCGGTGATAGTTTGGTTGGCCGCCTTTGGTCTAGGGCCTAGGGCCACAGAACCCAGCCAAGGCTGGTGGCAACGCAGTCGCTCATGGCCCCTCAACGTTTTGCTCATCCTTAGTGCGGGCATTTTGAGTGGGCTGACGGTTACCCATAACCTCGGCTATCAAAAATATTATCGGCCTGACCTATTTCTGGTGATCGTCGCGGAAACTCCCCGACAAGGCCAGACTATAATCGTCTCTCCCCACCAAAGCTTGGTACAAGTAGGCGAAATGATGGGTCTTGCTTGGCAAGAGCGTCAAATTCAACCCGGGCTAGATAACCTCAACTTTGCCCTGATTCCCTATCATCCTGCCGATCCAGGAGCGGCGATGGGTCAGCTTCAGAGATTGCTCGCCAGCCAAACAGAGCCCTTAGACCTTTGGCTTGTCAATTTTCCGAAGCCTAAGAGTTTTCCCTTTTGTGGGCAAGAAGCTGTGCTACCGAAGTATGTCAACGGCTATGGCTATTTAAGATGCCAATACAAAAGCCCGCCATGAACCAAGTGAGCGGAGGGGAGCAAGGAAAACGCGATACTAAATTATTTGTATTCTATGAGGCTCCAAAATTTATCGGAGTCTGGAAACTGAGCTACCACCGTCGTTTCGCCATTCCCCACAAAGACAGGGCCAGAAAATAAATCCCCACTTTGCTCAAGTTCTACCCACTTCTGGGTCGTATTATCCACCACCAAAACTTTTTCGGCCTCGGCGACCCGCAATTGAAATTGCGTCGCTTGATTATTTGGCAAGCTCTCGGTTAGGGGCATTTGTAAATAACCCTGTTTTTCGGCAAAGGTGCCGTAGGTTTTAGGGAAGGGAATACCAGAACCGCTAGATTCCACCTCAAAAACGATCGCCTGGCCGTAGCTGGTTTCAGGGGTCGCTTTGCTCAAAATCATCAGCTCATAGTTACCGGCAGTAGGAAAAGCAACATTCACCGTGGCTTGATTGCCGATACTTTGTACCAAGGTAAAATTTTCGGCTAAGTCTTGACCATCACTGCTTTTAAGCCGGGCCATCACTTGGCGATCGGACGGAACCCCAAGGGATAGGGCTAAATTTCCGCTGGATTGGAGTTGTCCGGTGCGTTGATCGGCTAAACTCAGGCGATCGCCAAAGAAACGCGGCGTTAGTAGGGGTAATTGGTCAAACTCAGCGCGGGCGATAACCGGATTAAATAATTGCCACTGGGGTTCCGCCGGATAATGCGTATAGATTAATTGATCTGGCGGGGGTGCAAAATAAAAAGGATTAAATTTGGCTTGAAATTTATCACTCGTAACATTACCCGCGCCCCAGGTGGTATCTACTAAAAACCAAGCTCCATCGAGGTTAACCGCATTCCAGGCATGGTTATATTTTGGATCTTCACCCACAATGCCTCCCACGCCCTTGGCGTAGCCTTCGACAATCACCGCTTTAATGCCCAGGGCCTGGGCTAGGGCTTGAAAAAGATTGGCATAACCAGAACAAATCGTGGTTCGCCGCTCTAGTACCCCTTCCGGGCTCAAGTCATCACGGGAAAGGCTGACATCGTAGGTAATGTGTTGGGTAATCCAGCTATAAATCAGACGAGCTTTTTCGGTCTCAGATGTGCCCAGGGGTGCAATTAAGTCTGCTAGCTCTTGCACCGAAGCACCACTGTAATTCAACTGGGCCACTTGGCGATCAAGAGCATCGGCATTAGCTAAGGACAGGCTAGCAACGGTGCCCGCTACCGGATTTTCCACCCGCTGGGTCGTCACCACGGATTTGGGTTGTAGAACTTTGTTAAAGTTGAGCGCACCAGACTTGACGGTATCGTTGATATCCGCTCTGCACCCTGACCCCACGGTGATCGCCAGCATTACTAAAAATACTGGCATCGAGCGCAGAGGACGATAGGGATGATGATGATTCATCGGCAAAGACTAGCGTTTTGCTAATTTTTTACTGGCGACTTTTCGCAGACGAATTGACTCAGGGGTCACTTCCACCAACTCATCCTGGCCGATATATTCTAGGGCCCGTTCCAAGCTCATATCAATGGGAGCCTGGAGTTGGACTAGCTCATCCCCCGTGGCCGAGCGGTGGTTAGTCAACTGTTTCGCCTTACAAATATTTAACTCTAGGTCCTGGGCACGGTTATGCTCTCCCACGATCATGCCTTTATAGACTTTGGTCCCAGGGGTGATAAAGAATACGCCCCGGTCTTCCGCGTTTTTGAGCGCATAGAAGGTGGCAACGCCCTCTTCAAAGGCGATAATCACACCGTTATAGCGAGTTTCTAGCTCACCACAGAGGGGGCGATATTCCAAGAAACTATGGTTCATGATGCCCTCACCACGAGTCATGCGGATAAATTCACCCCGAAAGCCGATTAGGCCCCGAGCCGGAGTGACAAATTCGAGTTGGGTGCGTCCATTGACCCCCGTTTGCATATCCTGCATCTCTCCCTTGCGTTGACCGAGGCGTTCGATACAGGAACCAACGGCGGCTTCCGGTACATCCAGAACTAAATACTCGTAGGGTTCGCAGGGTTGTCCATTCACCTCACGATAAATAACTTGGGGTTGGGATACCTGGAATTCAAATCCTTCCCGGCGCATGGTTTCAATCAAGATACCTAGGTGGAGTTCACCCCGTCCCGATACCAAAAATTGCTCCGCACTCTCGCCTTCTTCTACCCGCAGAGCCACGTTGGTTTCTAATTCCCGATAGAATCGGTCTCGCAGTTGTCGAGAAGTAACAAATTTCCCTTCTTGCCCGGCAAAGGGGGAATTGTTGACCGAAAAGGTCATTTGTAGCGTGGGTTCATCCACTTTAATCAGGGGGAGAGCCTGGGGGTCATCGGGACAGGTCAAGGTTTCGCCAATGTTGGCATCGGCAAACCCGGCGATCGCCACAATAAAACCGGCACTAGCTTCATTGAGTTCAATGCGTTTTAAGCCTTCAAAGCCCAACAATTTGGTCACCCGACCCTTGGCGATCGTGCCATCTTCCTTCATTAGTGCCGCTTGTTGACCCGAGGTGACGACACCATTATGGATTTTACCGATGATGATCCGACCTAAATAATCGGAATAATCCAAGGATGTAACCTGTAACTGGAGAGGCCGGGTGGGGTCGCCGGCCGGGGGTGGAACATGGTGTAAAATCGCCTCAAATAGCGGTTTCATGTCCTCATCAGGATCATCAAGTTTTTCTTTGGCAAAGCCAGACAAACCAGAGGCAAAAAGTGTAGTGAAGTCGCACTGGTCATCATCGGCTCCCAATTCCACAAACAGGTCGAATACCTTATCTACCGCCGTGTTGGGGTCAGCCCGAGGACGGTCAATTTTGTTGACAACCAAAATGGGTCGCAACCCTTTTTCTAGGGCTTTTTTGAGCACAAAACGGGTTTGGGGCATGGGTCCTTCGTTGGCATCCACAATCAGGATACAGCCGTCCACCATGCCGAGCACTCGTTCTACTTCACCGCCGAAGTCCGCGTGTCCGGGGGTATCGACAATATTAATTAAAGTGTCTTGGTAGGTGACAGCGGTATTTTTAGACAAAATAGTGATGCCTCGTTCTCGTTCGAGGTCATTGGAGTCCATGACACAGTCAGGAACCTCTTCCCCATCGCGAAAAATACCAGATTGTCGTAGGAGAGCGTCAACCAGGGTGGTTTTGCCGTGGTCAACGTGGGCGATGATAGCAACGTTGCGAATGGGGAGAGACATACTGTTAAACTTACTGAGATAAAATCAGGGAAACAATTCTTGAGATAGAAAATCAAGTCCAGTCTATCACAAGGGCCAGGTTAGGGATTTTTCGGGCTTGGTTTTTGTATAATGGATGAAACTTTGAAGTAACCCTAAAACTACTATGGCAGTAGCCACCTGGAACGGCGCTATCCTCGCCGAAAGCGATCACTGTGAAATCGTTGAAGGCAACTACTATTTCCCCCCAGATAGCCTCCATCAAGACTATTTCCGCCCTAGCACTACCCACACCGTTTGTGGTTGGAAAGGCCAAGCTAGCTACTACAGTCTGGTAGTGGATGGTCAAGAAAATAAAGATGCCGCTTGGTACTATCCTGAACCCAAGGCAAAAGCTGAGCAAATCAAAAATTACGTGGCCTTTTGGCGCGGCGTAACGGTGCAAAAATAGCAATAAAAAACCCTCTCCTTGGAAAGGGCTTGGTTTACGCTCGTCGTAACAGTCGTTATTTATTGGGTTGAGGAGTCATGCGGAGATAGGGTTTAATCTCTTTGACTCCTTTGGTGAATTTAACCTTCGCTTCTTCAGTAGAAATAGAAGGAACGACGACACAATCATCGCCATCTTTCCAGTTAGCGGGAGTAGCCACTTGATGGTAATCAGTGAGTTGCAACGAATCAATTACCCGCAGGATTTCATCAAAATTACGTCCGGTGCTGGCGGGGTAGGTAAAGGTCAGACGTAGTTTTTTATTGGGGTCAATAATGAAAACCGAGCGGACGGTGAGGTTATTCAGCGAATTGGGATGAATCATGCCGTACAGGTCAGACACTTTATGATCGCCATCGGCAAGAATCGGATAATTAACGGTGGCATTTTGGGTTTCATTAATGTCCCCAATCCAATTCCGATGGGATTCCACATCATCCACACTGAGGGCAATCACTTTAACATTGCGCTTATCAAATTCTGGTTTTAGGCGAGCGACAGTCCCCAACTCCGTTGTACATACTGGAGTAAAGTCGGCGGGATGGGAGAACAGAACAACCCAGCTATCCCCTGCCCATTCATGGAAGGAAATAGTTCCTTCACTGGATTCTTGAGTAAAATTGGGAACTACATCCCCTAATTGAAGTGCCATTGAAATATCTCCGAGTGCTTAATGGTGTGAAAATTGCTTGTGCATCTTTTCACTATATTTCTGATTGTATGGGAAGCCTTCAGAAAAACTCAAGATTTAGCTCTGCGGGCGGGGAATTGTTGCCCTAGTCACCCGGTGCCGAAAATACTACAATCTTTAGAGATAACTTTGCGTTGCCCTAGTCCGAATCTGAGTGCTAGATCATCAACGCGGTATTTTTTGTTTTGCGTTCTTGTATACTGTTTTAGGAGAATATTCATGAAAACCCTGTCTCGAATCATTGTCGTTTTAACTCTTTTAGTGAGTCTATTCAACGTTGGTGTTGCCGATATGGCCCAGGCCCTTGCCCTCAATTTGGGAAGCCCTGTGGTAGCAGAATTGAACGCTGTCGATGCCAAGCTCACCACGGAGTATGGACAAAAAATTGACTTAAACAACAGCGATATCCGTGATTTTCGGGCTCTACGGGGTTTTTATCCCAATTTAGCCAGTAAAATTATCAAAAACGCTCCCTACGAAAATGTAGAAGATGTTTTGAGCATTCCTGGACTCAGCGAAACCCAAGAAAGCCGTTTACAAGCTAATTTAGACAAATTCATCGTCACGGAAACTAGTATTGAGTTGACCGAAGGCGATGACCGCATTAACCCCGGCGTTTATTAGATTTCTTTTTATCAGAGAGACTGACAATCAACCCGTTCCTTTCCCTGGGACGGGTTTTGTCATGCCATGGCGAGGTGATATTCCCTTCGCCTGGGGAGGATAAAAGTGTTACGATTGCTCCTAGAAGAAGAAACGTGATACATAAGGAAAAATCGCTACATGCAAGAGTATGTCAAGTCAATATCCTTCGATGGACGGGATATTAGACTCAAGATAGGAACCCTCGCTCCCCAAGCAGGTGGTGCAGTTCTGATTCAGTCCGGAGATACCGCAGTTTTGGTGACGGCAACAAGGGCGAAAGCAAGAGAAGGCATAGATTTTCTTCCCTTAACGGTGGATTATGAAGAACGGCTCTATGCGGCGGGTCGCATCCCTGGGGGGTATCTACGTCGGGAAGGTCGTCCCCCGGAAAAAGCAATTTTAACGAGTCGTTTAATTGATCGCCCCTTACGTCCTCTCTTTCCCAGTTGGCTCCGCGAAGATTTGCAGGTGATTGCAGCGACACTGTCGATGGATGAAGAGGTTCCCCCGGATGTTTTAGCCGTTACCGGCGCATCTATTGCGGTGATTTTAGCCAAAATTCCCTTTTGGGGCCCGATGGCGGCGGTGCGAGTGGGGTTAGTGGGGGATGATTTTATTATCAACCCGACCTACCGCGAAGTGAATAGTGGCGATCTTGACCTCGTCGTGGCCGGTACGCCCGATGGTGTGGTCATGGTGGAAGCCGGCGCTAACCAATTGCCCGAACAGGATATTATCGAGGCGATCGATTTTGGCTATGAAGCGGTTCGAGATTTGATCGCGGCCCAACGGGAATTGATGACGGAACTGGGCATTGAATTAGTGACGGCAGAGCCGCCGGTCGTGAATGAGGCGGTGGCCAAATTCATCGAAGAACGCTCGGCTAAATCTATCACTCAGGTGTTGGCCCAGTTTGAACTAGGCAAGGATCTACGGGATAAAGCCCTCGATGAAATCAAGGCAACTCAAGTGGAAACGGCGATCGCCGAATTACCCGAAGAAGACCCCGTCAAGACCGCCATTGCCGAAGATAGTAAAATAGTTGGGAATCTTTACAAATCTCTGACTAAAACCCTCATGCGTCGCCAGATTGTAGACGATGGCGTGCGGGTAGACGGACGTAAACTCGATGAAGTACGTCCCATCAGTTGTGATGTCGGTATTCTGCCCCGGCGAGTCCATGGCAGTGGCTTATTTAACCGCGGTTTGACCCAGGTACTTTCTCTAGCGACGCTCGGATCTCCGGGAGATGCCCAGGATTTAGCCGATGACCTCCATCCCGCGGACGAAAAACGTTATTTGCATCACTATAATTTCCCGCCCTATTCCGTTGGGGAAACACGACAAATGCGATCACCGGGTCGTCGAGAAATTGGCCATGGCGCCTTGGCAGAACGGGCGATTTTACCCGTTTTACCGCCCCAAGAAGTTTTTCCCTACGTCCTACGGGTTGTGTCAGAAGTCTTGTCGTCCAATGGATCTACCTCGATGGGGTCTGTCTGTGGCTCTACCCTGGCCCTAATGGATGCCGGAGTCCCTCTGCAAAAACCCGTCAGTGGTGCCGCCATGGGGTTGATCAAAGAAGGCGATGAAGTCCGCATTCTCACCGATATTCAAGGCATTGAAGACTTCCTTGGTGACATGGACTTCAAAGTGGCTGGGACTGACACCGGTATTACCGCTCTGCAAATGGACATGAAGATCACGGGTTTGAGCATGGATGTGGTGGCCAAAGCCATTCAACAAGCCCGCCCGGCACGTCTGCATATCCTCGAAAAAATGCTAGCCACCATTGGTGAACCCCGAACGGAACTCTCTCCCTTTGCGCCTCGGTTATTAACACTGAAAATCGACCCAGATTTGATCGGCCTATTGATTGGCCCGGGCGGAAAAACCATCAAAGGTATTACCGAACAAACCGGCTGTAAAATCGATATTGCTGACGATGGCACCGTGACGATCGCCTCCAGTGAAGGTGGACGAGCCGAGCGAGCCAAACAGATCGTCTTCAATATGACCCGCAAACTCAATGAAGGCGAAGTGTATGTGGGCCGAGTGACTCGCATTATCCAGATTGGTGCCTTTGTAGAAGTGCTTCCCGGCAAAGAAGGAATGATCCACATTTCGCAATTGGCCGAGGGTCGCGTGGGTCGCGTAGAAGATGAAGTGGCCCTTGGCGATGAAGTTGTCGTTAAGGTCCGCGAAATTGATAGTAAAGGTCGTTTGAACCTGACTCGTTTAGGCATTCACCCCGATGAAGCCGCCGCCGCCCATCGAGCCCTAGGTCAAAACTAGTGGCTGAGGGCGGGTAAACTCGCTGACATCTCTCCGCCCTGGTCTACCCACGGTGGGGAGATTGTGTGACGTGGGACTGACTCGTTTTTGATCTCTGCTCAGATTGGCAAAATCTGGCTATGATCAGACTTAACACCTCTTGTTCGATCCGAATAAGGGGGTGAGCGTAACTATTTATAAAATCCCCCGGTCCTACGGACTCCCCCCCCTTATCAACCGGAGCTTTAGTGAGGAGGGCTGGAGGGGATAGGGCATAGAACTTATGAATAGTTTAATTACATCTACCTACTTACCTAACTATTGACGCCATGACTGCTCTCCTTGTCGAAAAGCAAAAACTCGAAAACCCACCCCTCAGCCTCCACTATTTAGGGGATAAGGTTCTGCGCCAACCGGCTAAGCGCATTGCTAAGGTCGATGATGCCGTTCGAGAGTTGGCCAAGGAAATGCTGCAAACCATGTATAGTTCCAACGGTATTGGTTTGGCGGCCCCTCAAGTGGGAATCAATAAACAACTGTTGGTGGTGGATTCTGAACCGGACAATCCAGAAAATCCGGCGTTGGTGCTGATCAATCCTCAAATTCTCGAGGCGAGCCAGGAATTGTGTGTAGTCGAAGAAGGTTGTCTCAGTATTCCCAATGTTTATTTAGATGTGACTCGACCCAAGGATATTGTTGTCTCCTACAAAGATGAGCAGGGTCGCCCCCAAAGGCTCAGCACGACAGGGCTTTTAGCCCGCGTTATTCAGCATGAAATGGATCACCTTAATGGTGTAATGTTTGTTGACCGGGTGGATAATGCTCTGGCTTTGGCGGAGTCTTTGAAGAAAGAAGGCTATGCTCTGCATACGGTTAAACCGGTCCACTAAACGTTTGTTAGTTTTTTATCCCCTGCTTTCTAGAGGTTTATTTTTTGTGACTCCCAAAAGTGGCATCTTACTGCTTGGCTCCTGCATAACGGCGATCGCCGTGGTGGGCTGTATTTTTGAATTGTCGTCTGGCCAGCCCGAACTCGGCAGTGCGCTGACGACCGGAATTTTACTGGCTAGTATTCCCTTAACGGGTATTCTATTTTGGTTGGCAGTCAAAGATACCCGTGCCAGCATGAAGTAGTGCCATTAATGGCCCGCCCGTCTCAATTTCACTTAACATTTAATCTCCACTAAAATGTCTGCCAACCCGCCCCAATCCCATTCCAGCCGCGACGAAATCCGTGCCACTCGCCTGGACAAAGTAGCACAACTCAAGCAACTGGGACTCAATCCCTACGCCTACGGTTGGCACAGCACCCACACCACCGCCGAACTTCAGGCTAAATTTGCAGACCTGGAAAATGGGGAAGAGGTGGACCTAGACGTGGCGGTGGCGGGACGGATCATTGCCCGTCGTATTATGGGCAAATTAGCATTTTTTAACCTATTGGATGAAACCGGCACGATTCAACTTTATCTAGAAAAAAAACGCATTACTGAAAGCATGGCGTCCCTCCCAGACGGGGCCAGTGTTTATAATACCCTGACAAAATTGACCGATACCGGCGATATCCTCGGGGTCAAGGGTACGATCAAACGCACTGAAAAAGGAGAGCTTTCGGTCTATGTGCGTAACTACACCCTGCTGACTAAATCTCTACTGCCCCTGCCAGACAAGTGGCACGGCTTGACTGATACCGAAAAACGTTATCGCCAACGCTACGTAGACCTGATAGTTAATCCAGATGTTCGTCAGACCTTCCGTCACCGGGCCCAAATCACAGCGGCCCTGCGTCGCTATTTAGACCAAGAGGGGTTCATTGAAATTGAAACTCCGGTGCTACAAAGTGAAGCCGGCGGCGCAGAGGCCCGCCCCTTTATTACCCATCACAACAGCCTCGATATGGAGTTATACCTCCGCATTGCCACTGAATTACACCTAAAACGGCTGGTGGTTGGCGGCTTTGAGAAAGTCTTTGAACTCGGACGTATTTTTCGCAATGAAGGAATTTCCACTCGCCATAATCCCGAATTTACCTCCATTGAGGTCTATCAAGCCTACGCCGACTATGAAGACATGATGACCCTCACCGAAGCCCTGGTCACCAAAGCGGCTCAAACCGCCCTGGGGGCCCTGGTAATTGAGTACCAGGGAGAAACTATTGACTTAACCCCTCCCTGGCGTCGCATTACCATGCACGATGCGGTTAAAGCCCAAACTGGTCTTGATTTTGAGACCTTTACCGATTTAGACCATGCCAAGCAAGCGGCAGAAAGCGCCGGAATTGGAGTGCCGGAGGATTGTGCCTCCCTTGGACAGTTGCTGAATATTGCCTTCGAGCAAACTGTGGAAGCGACCTTAATCCAGCCGACCTTTATTCTCGATTTCCCGGTGGAAATTTCCCCTCTAGCCAAGCCCCATCGCCGTAAAGCCGGGCTAGTGGAACGCTTTGAACTCTTTGTTGTGGGTCGAGAATTGGCAAACAGTTTTTCGGAGCTAACTGACCCCATTGACCAACGCCACCGCCTTGAAGCCCAGTCTGCTAAAAAAGTCAGTGGAGACCTCGAAGCCCATGGGGTAGATGAAGATTTTCTGACCGCCCTAGAGTATGGAATGCCGCCCACCGGGGGATTGGGCATTGGCATTGACCGTTTGGTTATGCTGTTGACCAATGCGGCTAGTATCCGCGATGTGATTGCTTTTCCTTTGTTGAAATCGCAACAAGTCCTAGAGTCCGATGAAGATGTCCCAACTTTATAGTTCTCCTTGGGCATTACAGCGGTTTCACCATCTATGTGGCACAGTAAATTCCTGGAATAATGGGGATTACAGCCCTTTTAGACGTACTAGACTGATATGGTATCCGCTGTAACCCTCTTCCATGAATCTCGGAAAGAAACTTTTTCAGTACTACACAAAAAGTCTGTTCATGAAGGTCTTTCAAGGTTTTCAATACTCGACAACTATGAGCGGTAATATTCTATCAAGTACATTACCTAAAACCCTCTTCGCTAAAGGCTTTCGACAATTTTCAAAAAATCGGCTTACCCAGTCTGACGCAAGAGGG
>JBGSZT010000080.1:0-4709 GCA_041750255.1 Synechocystis sp. | reverse complement strand
CCGCAATCTGCCGTAGGAGGTCTTCTACCCTGATATCTGTCTTTGACCCTTCGCTATTTGAATTTCTCATTCTATCCTTTAACCAGATTTTCTCCTTTATGACAACCCCCCCTTCCTACCCACGATTATTGAGAAGTTGCAGGGGCTGGTTGATTAAGCCCCTTATAAACGCGTTATTTAAGCGGATAGAGGTTTAAAGCTCAAACGTTCGTCTTCCACCTCCACAAAAATTGTGTCCCCTGGTTTGTAGCTTCCCCGCAAAATTAATTTGGCGATCGCCGTTTCTAGGTAGCGTTGCACCGCGCGTTTAATCGGTCGGGCTCCATAGACCGGGTCGTAGCCCACCTCAGCCAAGAAATCGAGGGCAGAATCCGCTAGTTTTAGACCTAGTTTTTGCTCCGCCAGGCGATCAGCCAAGAATTGTACTTGAATGCCGATGATTTGGCGCAATTGCGATTTTTGTAAACCATGGAAAATGATGGTTTCATCGACACGGTTGAGGAATTCCGGTCGGAAACTATTTCGCATCACCTCCATCACGCGGGCATACATTTCATCGTAGCGAGAGTCATCCCCAGCCACATCCAAAATGTATTGAGAACCAAGATTACTGGTCATAATAATGACCGTATTTTTGAAGTCCACCACGTGGCCCTGGGAATCAGTGAGGCGACCATCATCCAAGATTTGCAACATCACATTAAAAACATCGGCATGGGCTTTTTCGATTTCATCAAAAAGAATGACGGAATAGGGACGGCGGCGGATAGCTTCGGTGAGTTGTCCGCCTTCTTCGTAGCCCACGTAACCCGGAGGCGCTCCCATGAGTCGAGAAACGGCGTGTTTTTCCATGTACTCCGACATATCAATGCGAACTAGGGCATCTTCGGTGTCAAAGAGGTTGCGGGCTAGGGCTTTAGCCAGTTCGGTTTTACCAACCCCTGTCGGGCCGAGGAAAATAAAACTAGCGGTGGGGCGATTGGGGTCAGATAAGCCAGCGCGAGACCGTTGAATCGCTTCGGCCACGGCGGTTACCGCTTCATCTTGACCAATGACTCGCTGGTGTAGCTCTTCTTCTAAGTGCAGAAGTTTTTCTTTTTCTGATTCCACCAACTTACTGATGGGAATGCCTGTCCATTTGGCAATGATTTCGGCAATGTCAGACTCTAAAACTTCTTCGCGCAGGAGCGATTTACCCGTGGTTTGGCGTTCTGCCAATTGGGTTTCAAAGGTTTGAATCTGTCGATGCAGTTCCGTGAGTTTACCGTATTGAAGTTCTGCCGCCCGATTGTAGTCATAATCGCGCTGGGCGTGCTGGATTTCCAGGTTGACCTGGTCGATGCTTTCTTTTACAGAGCGGATCTGATCAATCACCTCTTTTTCCGATTGCCATTGGGCATTGAGGTTAGATTGCTCTTCTTTGAAGTTAGCCAGTTCTTTTTCTAATTTTTCTAGGCGTTCTTTGGAGGCGGGGTCATTTTCCCGTTGTAAGGAGAGCCGCTCCATTTCCCGTTGCAGAATTTTGCGGTCTACCTCATCGAGTTCTTCGGGTTTAGAGGTGATTTCCATTTTTAATTTGGCCGCCGCTTCATCCACCAGGTCGATCGCCTTATCGGGTAAAAAACGGTCGCTAATGTAACGATTGGAGAGCATCGCCGCCGCTACCAGGGCAGAATCAGCAATTTTGACCCCATGGTGAACTTCGTAGCGTTCCTTGAGACCCCGTAGAATCGAAATGGTATCCACCACGTTAGGTTCATCGACAAAAACTTCCTGGAAACGTCGTTCTAGGGCAGCATCTTTTTCGATGTATTTGCGGTATTCATCTAGGGTTGTGGCTCCGATACAGCGCAATTCTCCCCGGGCCAACATCGGTTTAAGCAAATTCCCCGCATCCATGGCCCCCTGGGTAGCGCCTGCGCCCACGACGGTATGGATTTCATCAATAAATAAAATAATTTGCCCTTGGCTTTCGGTGACTTCCTTGAGGACGGCTTTGAGGCGTTCTTCAAATTCACCGCGATATTTGGCCCCGGCAATCAGAGCTCCCATATCGAGGGAAATCAACTTACGATCCCGTAGAGATTCGGGCACATCTCGGTTGATAATCCGCTGGGCCAATCCTTCGGCGATCGCCGTTTTACCCACCCCCGGTTCCCCGATCAGCACTGGATTATTCTTGGTACGACGGGACAGGATTTGAATAGTACGGCGCACCTCATCATCCCGACCAATCACCGGGTCAAGCTTACCTAGACGAGCCAATTCGGTGAGATCGCGGCCATATTTTTCTAAGGATTCGTATTTACCTTCAGGATTTTGATCTGACACTTTTTGACTGCCTCGTACGGTTTGAATAATCTCTTTTAGTTTTGCCTCGGTCACCCCGATTTCTTGAAATAGGGATTTCCCGAAACGGTCATCCTTGGCATAGCCCAGAACGATATGCTCGATGGAAATAAAATCATCACCAAAGTCCTTGCGAAAGCCCTCGGCTCGATCCAACAAAGAATCTAAACTGCGTCCTAAATAAATAGATTCCGGTGGCGTGCTTACTTTCGGTTGACGTTGGATAAAGGCATCTGTAAATTCCCGCAGGCGGGGAATACTGACATTAGCCCTATTAAAAATACTACTGGCCAGTCCCTCTTGTTCGAGGAGAGCCTTGAACAAATGTTCGGTTTCGATCTGTTGCTGGCGCTGTTGTTTGGCAATGTCTGGGGTTTTGGCGATCGCCTCCCAGGCCTTTTCTGTAAATTGATTAGGATTAGTGGGTTGCATAGAATTTCAAATAGAAGAATAGTCCCTTTATTATAAAATCCGACTTTCCCAGGGCAGGAGAGGGATTTCACTACCAAAGAACTTCGCAGTGCTCCGCCCATAATCGATAGGTTTGGGTAGTGGTGAAGCGAAGAAAAAAACAAATAACCGATCGTTACGAAATTTGATGCTATTTCGTAGGCTATGATAAAGCCATTTTAAACCTTGCCTGGGAATTTAAGTTAGAACCGAATATAGTTGAAGTCCTTTCGCAGACAGCTCAGGATATTCCCCGAGACCGTCAAGTCAAATTAAAGCTCTATTCACGGGTTGGGGTGAGAGAATATTGGATTGTCGATTGGCAACAGCAAACGGTAGAAATTTATCGGCGATCACAAGCCCGCTTGGAGCATCTTTTTACGCTTTTTCCTGAGGATGAATTGACCTCCCCTCTTTTCCCAGAATTTAGCCTTCAGGTTGCAGAAATTTTTGCTTAAAACGTGACGGGCGATCGACTCTGGGCAAGCTCGCCCTAAAACTAGCCCGGTTGGGAGAGAATTTGCACCAGTTGATTGACCTGTTGAGTGTTGAAAATTTTCAGCAGTACTTGAGCCGCAGTACTGGGATCAACGGGAATTAATATCTGAGGCAATTGGGCATTGGCTAGTTGTTGTAGTCCTTGACTGGTGGAGATTTTATCGGGTTGAGATAGCTCCAAACAATCACAGCCCTGTTTGAGGTCTTTTAGCACCACGGGGGCGAGGGTGCGATAGGAATGACGGGGATTGGCGATCGCCATTTCCGCCGTTTTGACCAAATTTTGCCACAGCCGTTGCTCCGAAGCGAGGGGAGAGAGGCTGGCACAGAGCTGTTGGAGTTGTTGACGGCTAGCGGGAGTAACCTCTTTTTTGAAAACCTGTAACATTTGCCGGAGAATGGTCTTGATTTGTTCTGGCAGGGGAGTAGTAACGGCGGGGACAGAGATTTTAATCTCGTCCTCATCGGCGGGAAGAGTGGCCCCGCTCTGACTCAATAAATAATTCAGATAATTTTGCAGATCATCAAACTGTTGACGGGCTCCTTCGACAATGGAGTCAGCCTCGTTGGCCTTTAGACCCTGGGCGCTCTGTAATTTTTCAACTAAATCTTGAAGAACATCGTAGCCCTTAAGGAAAAACGATTCTAGTTTTTGATCCACGGCAATGGGATGCTCGCGCAGAATTTTGAAGGCATCTTCGAGCCGGTGGGAGATTTTTTGGATACTAGTATAGCCCAACATGGCCGCGCCGCCCTTGATCGAGTGGGCCGCCCGGAACATTTCATTGAGCCGCTCGGCGTCTTTCATCACCGTCGGCAACTCCAAAATTCCCCGTTCTAGGGTCTCAAGATGTTCCTTAGCTTCTTCAATAAAATAGCCTAGGATTTTTTGCTGATCCACGATGGTCCCCTCATTAGAAGCGAAATTGCCCCGTCTATCCTAGGGAGAGTGGAGCGTCCCTCCATAATGTATCGGATTTTGGGCGAGTTATCTATCCTAAGATGCTAAATTGAGCCAATTTGTTTCTTGACATCTTCCCCGAACCAATTTTTGCTCACGCCCCAGGAAGCTCTGCCCCATTTGCCGAGCTATGCACTTAATGAGGATGAGATTAAAGATTGGTATTATGGCCGCGCTCTTTGCCTAAGCACATCTGGTGACCAATCCTACGCCCTCGTCTTAAATGCAGAGGGACAATGCCTCGGCCTCGGAGAATTTATCCAGAGGGAACATGCCCCCGTCTTTGCGCCTAAGGTTGTTCTCCCCACCCTTGGCGTTGCTGAATCAAGATATGAATCAGTAAGGGATAGGTACTTCTTGAAACTTTAGATAATGAATTAATAAACGGATGGAGTATCCTAACATATCCACCGACTTTGAATAACATAACGTTTTGCGATGTAGTCGGGCA
>JBGSZT010000079.1:0-3579 GCA_041750255.1 Synechocystis sp. | reverse complement strand
CTATCTCGATAAAATTGGCACACCGACCGAAAAGCTTTTACGACAATCACAATTACCAGTCTTTGGCTTGGAAGACCCCTATGCTTTTCTACCGCGTCATCAAGTTTTTGCTTTTCTTTTCGAGGCGGCGCGACGGGAGGGAATAGAAAATTTGGGTTGGTTGGTAGGAGAGCAAACCGAGCTGAACGATCTACAGGCATTCGGTCGTCTTATCTCCCAGGCCACGACCCTCTATGAGGCGATCGCCGTTGCCATTAGAGTGATGCGGATATTTAACTCTCAGGAGTGTCTTTGGTTGGGGGAAAGAGGCGATAAGGCCTGGTTCGGCCAGCAATTTAGCCACCTTGACGGAGACTCTCACCACGCTTCCCATTTTTCACTAACGCTCATGCTGAAGTTAATTCGCCAAGTAGCAGGCAAAAATTGGCATCCTCAAGAAATATACTCGCAAACTCCTTATTTGGGAAAAATCAGTGAGTTATCTCTCTCCGAGGCTCGAATTGATAGCAATCAGGGCTTTTCTGCCATTGTTTTTCCCCGCAGGTTGTTGAGTTTGCCGCTGTACCCCATTACGGATACTAATCACGATCACGATTACAACCTCCTTCTTGCCTGTGCTCCTCCCCTCAGTTTTGCCGATTCTCTACAACAGGCGATCGCCCCTTTTCTCAAGGAGCGTTATCCTTCTGTTCAACTAGCTGCCAATTTATCCCAAATGAGCGTGCGAACTCTACAACGCCGCCTATCTAAAGGTCAAATGACCTACTCCCAGTTGGTTGCTCGTCTCCGCTATCAAAAAGCTGTTCAACTTCTAGGCGATCGCCGGATAAAAATTATTGATATTGCCATTGAACTGGGCTATCAAGATGCGGCCCACTTTACCCGTGCCTTTAAACAATGGACAGGAACCACCCCTCAGTATTTTCGCCACCAACAGTAAAAATAAGACCAATGCCAGGACAAGAATAACGGAGATTGAACTACCCACGCTCATTTCAAAGCATTAGAGCGTAGGCTTCCCGTCGGAAAAGCTAAAATCGATGACGTTTTTTGGAACTATTTAAGCTGCACAACTTTGTAAACTGCTATTCCATTTTGGAAATAGGGCTGATAGTAAATGCCACTGCAATTAAAGTAGGAAACACCGTTGGAAACGAGGGAAGTACAGCCATCGGGAAGATAATTTACCGTCGCCTCCGACGGAGGAGCCACCACCATATACTCGCTGCCACTGGGTTGTAAGTAAACTCCATCGGAGTACATATAGGAGTTGGAACCCACATAAATAATGTCGTAGTAGGGAGGTGGAGTGGCGATCGCCGCTCCTAACACTAGCCCGGTGGTTAACCCGACAAAACCCCAGCTCGCTGGAACTCCATAGCCTCCGCCATACCAGCCGCCAGCGTTGTTCCAGTTATTATTGTTATCCACAAAGTTCTGGCGATTATTCTGGCGATCGGTTGCTCCTTGTTGCCGGGTATCAGTGCGGTTAGAACGTTCTCCTTGACGAATATCAGTTCTTTCCGTTCGTTCTCCTTGGCGATTTTGTTGGTTACCTTGCCGATTATCCTGACGATTCTGACTGCTTGACTGACGGTTATCCTGGCGATCTTGTTGATTAAATTGGCGATCGCCTTGACGACTTTGACTAGCAGATTGACGATTAGCTTGTCCTGTACTTCGGTTTTGGGAACGACTACCACTATTAAAACTGCCGCGATTTTGCATACCGCCACCGCTCCGACTAGCACCACCGCTACTCATGCGAGAAGACGCTCCGCCGCCACCTCGACCACCGCGAGCAAAAGCAGTGTCAACGGGAAATAACGTTAACCCTAAAGCGAGGATCAAAAAAAGGCAGGACGTTTTGCGAAGTCTAGATTTCATGGTGAAAAATCCTCTAGTTAACTATATCGAGTGAGGCAATCAGTATTTAAACTACTCTGATGCTGGCAATGAATTAATTTTATCTATTGGAATAAATTCCACTTTCACATCATCCTTTGCTGGCGTAAACGTAAAGGCATTAGTAGGCATTTCTGGCTTAAAATTCCAGTTAGAAAGAATCGCCGTATATTGGGGTTGACCCGGCAAATCCTTATAGGTAATTATTACCTTTTTTAACAGGGGCGGTTCATTCTGGCTTATCCAGAGTTGAAAGTCTCGATTTTCCCCCTGAAGCAAAATATGATAGGTTTCTTCGTTGCCCACTAGGTCATTGCCCACAAAAAAGCTATTTTGAGCTTCGGCTTTTAAGTCCCCGCAAGGATTACTGGCGACTAAATTGGACATGGGCAAGGTGATGCCGTATTTGCTTTCAATTTGATCTAGCACACCATCAAGGGTATTTGGCGCAGGTTTGGTGTTATAGAAGCCTAAATTGGGAGCTTGGAGAGTAAAGTTTTTGCCATCATAATAAAAACTAGTGGTGCGTTCATCTCCTACATAATCGGAGCGTAAACGGTTTGGTTTTGCCACTAATAGTTTTTGATTAGCACTGTATTGCACCTTACTCCCGATCGCCAACAGTTCATCGTAGGTGATGGCCATATTCAGACTAAACGCCTTTTGGGACTGGATAAAATTACAGACTTGGCTAATTAACTGATCCGTTGTCCTCGGGGGCTTATCGGTCTGGGGGGCCAGGGTTTGAGCCAAGGTAGGAATCGCCCCAAAAATCCCCAAAGAGACTGTCAAGTTAAAGATAACTTTCAACATAGTGATAGTAATCCTTTACTTGGCTAAACAATTCAGAGTGCGGATAATCGCCACCACCGTGTAGTCCCGATGGGCGGGTTTTGTCGGGGCAAACTTTGTTCCTTTTTCGTTCACGGGGGAGGCAACCTGACAAAAGATGGTTTTGAGTTTCATTAGTTGGTTAGCTTGGAATAGTTTGATTTTAGGCGTTGCTTAATTCAGGTATGAATGCGAACCTTGCACATATCCAGAAGGTAGTTTGAATCAAGGTTTAAAAAGTGGTATTTTTAGAGATTCATATTGCAAATCAGCAACGCCTGATTTTATAGAATGGATTGGTCAATGAGGGGTAGGATTGATAAAAATTAATACAAGGTTTCTGAGACTGTCTCACTCCGTAGGAAGGCAGAATGAGACATCATTACCCCGTTGATGTTGCGAAGCTGAAAGCCGTTTTGGAGCTAAATCCGAGTGGCATAATAGGTTTTTTGTCCTGAACGACATCCTAGTAATCTAGGGCATAAATAAAGCGACTATTTATGAGGTCAAGGGTTTGCCGGTGTAAGTCCACTTAAAGGGCTTAGCCATGGTGCGGTTGAAGTACTCAATGAAGTCGAGAATCTTGGCTTTGAGGTCGGCTTGACTCGTAAAACTGGCACGACGTAGCAATTTGCGCATCAGGATGCTGAACCAGACCTCAATTTGATTGAGCCAGGAGCAATGCTTGGGGGTGAAGTGCACTACCAGGCGATGGTCTGGGTTCCGCAGAAACGTCGTGCGGGTCGTCATCGACTCCAAGATGCCGGATTTGCCCTTGAGCCCCAACTCGATAGGCTCAGGTTCAAGGGACGCCACCAAGCGGACGACGGACTCGGACTGATG
>JBGSZT010000078.1:0-3312 GCA_041750255.1 Synechocystis sp. | reverse complement strand
GTAAAGGTATTTCCATTCGCCCATATTTTAGATGAATTAACTAAGCTTTTCAACAAGGTTAATAAACTAGATCACTTAAAGTATTTGGTGAATTCATGGGACGTATTTTGTTATTCTTCTGCCTAGACTGACGAAAGAGGAGTAAGGTGTGGGATTTGGTCACCGGCACGTGTTTGCAAATCCTACGGGGACATATTCAACCCGTGACGGCGATCGCCTTTGCCCCGGATGGTCAGACCCTAGCCAGTGCTAGCTATGATCAAACGGTCAGACTCTGGCAAATTAATACAGAAAAATGTACTGAAATCCTAAGGAAACATAGCAGTCTCGTTTGGTCGGTGACATTCGATCCCGCTGGTCAGCGTTTAGTGAGTGGCGGAGACGATCATGCTACCTGTATTTGGCACCTAGGGTCAATGCGCTGTACTAGAATTTTAAAGGGTCACAGCAATTGTATCTATTCCATTGCCCTAAGTCCCGATCGCCGAATGTTGGCTAGTGCCCATGAGAGCCAGGTCGTTAATATTTGGCAAGAACAGGAAGATTCAGACACATTTAATTTAGTCCGTACGTTGAGGGGTCATCAGGGTCGAATTCTGTCGGTGGTTTTTAGCCCGGATGGAGACCACGTCATTAGTGGTAGTTGGGATCATACGATCTAACCATGGCAAACCAGTACAGAAAAATGTCTTCAGACTCTCAGTGGCCATCGCAGTTGGATTTGGGCCGTTGCCATTAGCCCGAGTGGAACGATCATCGCCAGTGGCAGTTATGACCACACCATCCAGTTATGGGACCGGGAAACGGGCAATTGTTTGGGCACTTTAATCGGTCACCCCAGTTCTATTTTGACGGTCAAATTCAGCCCTGATGGTCAATATTTAGTGAGTGGTGATTATGACCAGGTGATTAAAATTTGGCGGATTGAAACCCAAACCTGTGAACAAACTTTGACGGCCCATGGTAACCGTATTTGGAGCGCAGATTTCAGTTCGGATGGATTGTTGGTGATAAGGGGCGATGATCGTACCGTTAAAATTTGGGATTGGCAAAAATCCCTTTGTTTGCAAACATTGGTGGGTCACAGTAGTCAAATTTTAAGTGTTTTATTTAAGGGGGATGGTCAATTTCTTTTCAGTGCTAGCGGTGATAATACGATTAAATTTTGGGATAGGAAAACTGGGACTTGTCTGCACACCTTAACGGGGCACGATAATTGGGTGAGTACTCTCGAAGAAGGTGGCGATCGCCAATGGTTACTAAGCGCCAGCAACGATGAAACCATTAAAATCTGGGACAAAGATGGGCAAGACTCCCCCTATTGCCGACAGACCTTGCGGACGATCCGCCCCTACGAAGGCATGAAAATCGACCATATCCGTAACCTGACAGCAGCCCAACACGTCACACTATTAGCCTTGGAAGCAATTTGACCCTCATCCCAGAGCGGGCGAAGGGAAGCTAGATCAAAGTCCCTCTCCCGAGATGGGAGAGGGATTTAGGGAGAGGGTTATGACTAGGATTTCGCTAGAGCGACAAGACTACGCCCTAAGTGGTCTCATCACCATTGCTGTGGGGCTGAATGACACCAAAACCGCCATGATTACGCATATAAATGACGTTGATTTCACTAGTTTCTTGGTTACGAAACATATAGAAATCATGGTCTACTAACTGTAAACGTTCTTTAGCCTCATCAATGGACATGGGTGGCATCGAGAAATATTTCATCCGCACCACTTCCGAGGGTAATTCCGGTTGGCGATCGCCGATTAAATCTCCTTCAACGGGTTTATCTTCGACAATAGCGCTGGTTTTAACATGGGTTTGGTTTTTGTCGAGAAGGCGTTCTTTGTACTTGCGTAATTGACGGGCAATCTTATCTGAAACTAAGTCAATGCTGGCATAAAGATTCTCGCTACCTTCTTGGGCACGAATTATAGTTCCATTGGCATAAACCGTTACTTCTGCTTTATGCTTATTGGTTATCCGTGCATTACGAGCCACCGATAGATGAACATCAACTTTTGTGGTGATACCTTGGAAATGCTTAACCGCTTTTTCTACTTTTTCTTCCACGTAGTCATGAATGGCTTCAGTAACGGTAATATTATTGCCTTGAATTAACAGTTTCATACTGAATTCTCCCTACTCAATTAAACGAAGTGTAAATAGACGTAAC
The DNA here is from genome assembly GCA_041750255.1 of Synechocystis sp. Classification (GTDB taxonomy): domain Bacteria; phylum Cyanobacteriota; class Cyanobacteriia; order Cyanobacteriales; family Microcystaceae; genus Synechocystis. Next base: position 1,130 of record JBGSZT010000078.1, on the reverse strand, counting down.
TAAGAATTTTGAAGACAAGCTTCCGACTCGGCATCTAGTAGTATCAAAAGATACGATATCTTGGGACGAGCCTTGATTTATCTATGATGGGGTGGTTTCATACCTGGATAAAGCCTCGCTGGAAACAGTTGGACTCGATCATTGCTTTAGACCATTACTATGGTAGGTGAAAAACCCGAGCCACTAACTGTTGTGAACTGAAAGTAACCTTCAATGAAGCGTTTTTTCCTCAACGGTGTCTAACTACTTTTAGATTAGCACTATGTATTGGTTAAAACATAACCTGCCTTATCATTTTTATTTTCCGTTGCATCTCTTCACATTTCGTAGGCTTTAACTGGGTGCTCCTATGGTAAAAATTGCTGATTCATCGCCGCGGCTCTGCTACTGGCTCGACCTGGGCTTGGTGCCCTACCTTCCGGCCTGGAATTACCAACGCGCCTTGCTAGAGCAGAAGCTAGCAGACCCAGCCCAAGCCGATCGCCTGTTGGTGGTGGAACATCCGCCGGTTTATACCCTGGGGACGGGATCTAGTACTGAGTTTATTAAGTTTGACGCCAATAACCCCGCCTACGAGCTCCATCGCACGGAACGAGGGGGAGAAGTGACCTATCATTGTCCGGGTCAGGTGGTGGGCTATCCTATTCTGGATTTACGCCATTACCGTCAAGATTTGCATTGGTATTTACGAGAACTAGAAGCCGTCATTTTGCAGGTGGTGCAGAGTTTTGGCTTACCCGCAGAGCGCCTGCCCGGTCTGACAGGGGTTTGGCTAGAGGGTTACAAAATAGCGGCGATCGGGATTAAGGTGACTCACTGGGTCACGTGGCATGGATTTGCGTTGAATGTCTGCCCGGATTTGGCCGGATTTCAGCAGATTGTTCCCTGCGGTATTGCCGAGCGGCCGGTGGGGAGCTTAGCCCAATTTTTGCCAGGATTAACGGTGCCGATGGTCAAAATTCGCTTACTAGAGGCATTTGCGACGGTTTTCGGGCTTAATCTTCAACCCGCTCCTCCTAGGGACGATGACGTTGATGGGTCAACATCGGTAGAGGAGGACGACTGGAACTAGGTGGTAAAAAACGTTGCGGCTGATGCTTTGAGGCGATCGCCGTTGATTTTTGGCCTTG
>JBGSZT010000077.1:0-8298 GCA_041750255.1 Synechocystis sp. | reverse complement strand
AGTAGGCAAGCATGGAGATGAAAGAACTGTAGCTAAATATGTAGAAAAGCAAGGAAAGGAATATCTACAATTGCACCAAGACTTCCAGCTGAGTCTATTTTAATTCTGATACCCCGCTGCTTGCGGCGGGGTAGTTCATTTTACAGGAAATTGTTCACGTTCAGTTTTGGCATTCTCTTGGAGGCTTTGCGCCACTGCATTGGAAACTGCATGAAATAGCTAAAGGTGAAAATAATTTGATAGAAATATTAAAAGCCTTTACTACTGCAATATGTATAGTTGTTGTTATATGGTTAAATTGGGAGAACTCACGCCCTAAGAAACCATGGTTATTACAAATTTATGGACTGTATTGGTGCTTTTTGATTACACTGCCTTTTGGATTAAGCATTAAGTATCAAGACTGGTGCCTTAACGGCCCTTGCTACTATATTGATAGCCGCTTAGCATTTCCAGGGCTATGCTTGATAATTATCGGAACGGTATACTGCCTTGATAAATTTTGCTTGTCAACCATAAGTAAATATGCATTCAAAAGTGTATCAGCCATATTGGTAATGACATTAGCATTGCTCACGAATTTATCTAATCTTGAGCATCAAAAAATAATGTATGAAAAACAGAAGCCGTTTGATCAAATAAAAGCTTATTCATGTTTGTATCCTAGTCACAGTCCAAATGACAAAACACTAGTTGCTCTTCTCTCTAAGAACCAAGATATATTATGGTTTGAAGGAGAAATGGCACAATATAAGACCACATATATACAACTCTATCTTGAGCAAAGTCGAAAAATGAAAAAAGACTGCAATGCTCTTCGCAATCACTTAGATACGAAAATTCTCGAGCCATAAATACGAAAAACTCCTATCCCAATACCTTACTATTAAAACATTGGCATTAATTGGCCGGCTAAAAAGACCAACGGCATTTAAATTGGCGCTAGGAGACTATTTCGGGAATTAATCAAAAGTTGGAAATGCTACTTTGCCGGGAGAAAAGCATTTATATTTTAAAAAATCCAGGGCTATTACTGCTAGACTTCTTAACCTAACGTCAGCAGGCAACGGAACGGTTGCGGGAAGTTGCCCTAGTTGTGGATACAATTGAAGACAAACGCTTCTGGACAAACCAGTAATTCGAGTCATTGGTGATGCTGAATCTGATGCTAAAACGCTTCTCTTGGTTGGGGTTGGTGAGCCTGGCGCTCCTCGGTTCTTTGATTTTTCATGCTCCGGCGATCGCCAAGGGAGTTCCCAATGATGCCCTACCGCCCCGTCACTATGACCAATTGAGCTTTCCTCCCCTGCCAGAGTTACAGTTGCCGGACTACGAGCGTTACCAGTTAGCCAATGGCATGGTGGTCTATCTGATCGAGGATCATCAACTTCCCTTAGTACGGGGGAATGCCCTATTTCGAGCGGGCTCTCGCTGGGAACCCAGCCAAAAAGTAGGCTTAGCCAGTTTGACCGGCACGACCCTACGCCTCGGGGGGAGCCAAGCCCATCCCGCCGATACCCTCAATCAATTACTCGAACAACGGGCCGCGGCGATCGAATCTAGCATCAGTACTTCCTCTGGTTCCGCCAGCTTTGATACCCTAGCCAAGGACACAGACCGGGTGATGCAACTCTTTGCGGAAGTTATCCAGACCCCTGCCTTTGCGCCCGAAAAAATTGACCTGGCCAAAAATCAACTCCGGGGGGCGATCGCCCGCCGCAACGATAACCCCGGCGACATTGCCAGCCGAGAATTTGGCAAAGCCCTTTACGGAGCCAGCAGTCCCTACGCCCGAACCGTAGAGTACCGTAACTTAGATGCTATTCAACGCGAGGACATCCTCAGCTTTCATCAGACCTATATTCGTCCGGATAGTACTATCCTGGGTATTGTCGGTGACTTTGACCGCCAAGTAATGAAAGAACGGATCAATAAATATTTTGGCTCTTGGCAAGTCACTACCGCCAAACCCCAACTTGAGCCTCCCCAAGCCAGCCAAAAATATCAAGCCGAAACCTTTTTAGTAGACCAGCCTCACCTAAGCCAAAGTAATATTCTGCTTGGACAAATGGGCGGAAAGGCAAGTGACCCCGATTACCCCGCCCTAACCGTGATGAATGGCGTGATCAGTGGTTTTGGTGGCAGACTTTTTAATAATATTCGTTCTAAACAGGGTCTAGCCTACTCCGTCTATGGCAGTTGGCAAGCTGCCTACGACTATCCTGGCCAATTTGTCGCCGGAGGACAAACCCGCACCGATGCAACGGCTCCCTTTGCCCAATCGCTTTTGGCCGAGATTGAGCGACTCCGCACCAGCTCGGTGAGTGGGCAAGAATTAAATTATGCCAAGGAGTCGATTCTTAATTCTTTTGTCTTTAAATTTGAAGACCCGGGTCAAACTCTCTCCCGACTGATGACCTACGACTACTACAATTATCCCAAGAATTTTATCTTCACCTATCAGCGCCAGGTCAAATTAACGACGATCGCCGACGTGAAACGAGTTGCTCAACAATACTTAAACCCAGGGGAAATGATTTTATTAATTGTCGGCGATCGCCAAGCTATGGGCGAGGGTCTGGACTCCCTCAAACAACCAATTAATCCGGTAGACATCACTATTCCTGCGGCGAAATAGCCCCCAACGAGTCACCTTTGTCCCCCTGTCCCCCTGTGTCCATGGCCTCTGGCAACCGAGTGACGAGATGACTAAAGCGTTCCTCGTGACCGGACCTAGAAAAGGGACTTTTTCATGATGTCGCGGATATGATTGTCCCGCGCCATGATTTGTAGCATAGCGTCCAAGAGATTGGAAACGACCGCATCTCGGTCTAGACCTTGGTACTCTTGCTGGAGACACTGCAATTGAAACTGTTGTTCAAGGGATAATTCAAAGGCATTACTGTTCATCATGACATTCCTCCTTCCGCGATGGGTTGAACCGGGTTATGTTGCATTAAGTCACGCAGTACGTTAGTCTTTATCATCAGCAAGCGAGACGCCTGTAACAAAAGCTCTAGGGCTTGGTCTCGACTAATGTCCGCCGCCGCATCTCGCATACGCCGGAACTCAAATTGCTGTTCCATGGTTAGCTCTAAGGATTTGGGTTCCATCGGGAATACCTCCAGAATCTATGTGTTAAGTAATGTAACAAATAAATTGACAAAGTGTCTAGCGTGTGGATGAGCGGGTGAAAATTGGTCTGAGGATAGTTGTAGCAAAAGACCCTGGGGACTATTGCTCAAAATGAACAATTTTGTACATTGACTCCACTGAAAATATTAATGGACTCTTTAACTATGACTAGGCTTAAGTTTGGCCATGGTGCCCTTTACAAAAATGTACAAAATAGGCACAAAAAATAAACTCAAAAATGTTGCCACCAACATGCCACCAAAGACCGCCGTTCCCAGGGTTTGGCGACTGCCTGCCCCGGCTCCCGTAGCAATCATTAGGGGGAAAATACCCAGCAAGGTGGAAAAAGCGGTCATTAAAATCGGTCGTAGGCGTTCCTGAGAGGCTTCTACGGCGGCTTTAACCAGGGGAAGACCCTGAGCTCGTAATTGATTGGCAAATTCCACAATCAGAATGGCATTTTTACTGGCCAAACCAATCAGCATCACCAGACCAATTTGACAGTAGACATCGTTGGCAAAGCCTCGCAGGGTTTGAGCTAAGAGGGCTCCCATGATCGCTAGGGGCACGGTCAGCATGATGATCACCGGGTCTACATAATTTTCGTACTGGGCTGCTAATACTAAGAAGACAAATAAAAGCCCTAGGGCAAAAATGATCGGCGCTTGACCCTGGGAACCGATCTCTTCTAGAGAGGTGCCTGACCATTCGTAGCTAAACCCCGCAGGTAAAACCGACTTGGCGATCGCCGTCATGGCATTGAGGGCATTGCCGGAACTGACCCCTGGAGCCGTGCCACCGTTGATCGTCACTGTCCGGAATAAATTAAAGTGATTAATGGTTTGAGCGCCCACGGTGGGGGTCACTGTCACCAAATTAGAAAGCGGGACCATTTGCTCAGAACTAGACCGCATATAAAGTTGCCCAATATCCGCCGGATTATCCCGAAATGGCTGGTCTGCTTGTAAATAAACCCGATAGGTTCGGTCCTGGAGCACAAAGTCATTGACATAGGCAGATCCCATGGCTGTTTCTAGGGTACGAAAAATATCATCTACAGAAACCCCTAGGGTTTTAGCACGATTCCGATTCACCTCGATCAGCAGTTGTGGGCTATTGGCTTCAAAAGTACTAAACACCCGTTGCAAGGCTGGATTTTGATTGGCCGCGCCTAAAAATTGCCCGAGGGTTTGAACTAAAGAATTGAGGTCGCCATTGACCCGCAGGTCTTGCAGTTGAAAGGTAAAACCACCGAAACTGCCAAGGCCGCGAATCGCCGGAGGATTAAGGGGGAAGATTCTGGCTTCACTAATTTGGGAGAATTTACCAAACATTTGCCCGATGATGGCCTGCACCGATTGATTGGGGCCCTTTCGCTCCGACCAAGGTTTGAGGGTCGAGAAAATAATGCCTTGGTTGGCGCTATTGCCACTAAAACTAAATCCTCCTACGGCAAAGGTGGCCTTGATTTCCGGCACTTGCAAAAGTTCTTTTTCTACCTTCGCCATAACTCCGCTCGTGTACTGCAACGAGACTCCCTGGGGGGCTTGGATGATGGTGATAAAATATCCCTGGTCTTCCTCGGGCAGAAAGGCCGTGGGCACTGTGACGTAGAGCCAAACGGTGAGGGCTAATAAACCGACAAACCCCGCCAACAATGCGAGGCGAACACGGACTAAGGCGTAGAGAAGTTTGCGGTAACCCTGGGTAATGCCTTCTAGGTAATAATTAAAGCCATCAAAAAACCAGGCGATCCAACCGGGGGGAGCTTGATTTTGCCGTAACATTAAGCCACAGAGAGAGGGCGTTAGAGTTAATGCCAGAAAAGTGGAAATAGTAATGGAAAAGGCAATGGTTAGGGCAAATTGTTGATAAAGGGCGCCGGTGGTTCCCGGGAAAAAGGCCACGGGCAGGAAGACGGCCATTAAAACGAGGGAGGTCGCAACAACGGCGCTACTGAGTTCCTTCATCGCCTCACTGGCCGCTTCCTGGGGCTCCTGCCCACGGGTTTGAATAAAGCGGCTAATTTGCTCCACCACAATAATGGCGTCGTCTACTACCATCCCTGTTGCCAGGGTCAAGCCAAACAGCGTCAAGCTATTAATCGAAAAATCAAAAACCTTGACAAAGGCAAAGGTTCCCACCAAGGCCAGGGGAATGGTCAACGCTGGGATCAGAGTTGTGCGCCAATCCTGCAAAAAAACCAGAATGACTAAGATAACTAAGGCGATCGCCAAAAACAGGGTGTGAACCACTTCAGAGAGGGATTCTTGCACATATTCGGTAGTATCAAAGGCAACTTCGTAGATTAAATCCGGCGGAAAATTAGCCGCCAAGCGCATCATTTCCTCTTTAACAAGATGGGCAACCTCGAGAGCATTGCTATCCAGTAATTGATAAACTCCCAAACCGACGGCCTGATTGCCCTTGTAGCGCAGAAAGCTGTCATAATTTTGCGCGCCCAGTTCCGCTCGACCAATATCTTTGAAACGAATGACGAGTCCATTATTTCCAGTTTTAAGGATCAAATTTTCAAATTCTTCCACATTAGCCAATTGGCTCGTCGCCCGCAGATCAATTTGATAGTCTTGACCCTCCGGGGCGGGTTCTGCGCCAATTCGACCCGCGCCCACTTGAATATTTTGTTCCTGCAACGCTCCGGTAATATCCGCCATGGTTAGCCCTTGACTGGCCAACTTGAGGGGATTGACCCAAAGACGCATTGCATAGAGCCGTTCTCCAAAAATACGGACTCCGCCCACACCCTCTAGTCGTTTGATGGGGTCTAACAAATAGCGGTCGGCGTAGTTACTGATAAAAACATTGTCATATTTGCCATTGGGACTGAAAAGCCCGATGCCCAGCAGGAGACTGGTGGATTGCTTATTCACTCGTATGCCTGTGCGTTTAACTGCATCCGGCAATTGAGGCTCTGCTAGGGAGACTAAGTTTTGCACATCTACCGCGGCGATATCCTTATCCCGCGAACGGTCGAAGGTGACGCTGATGCTACTGGTGCCATCATTGCTACTGGTGGAGGAAATGTATCGGGCTCCCTGAACCCCGTTAATCTGACGCTCTAAAATATCGGTGACGGCCTTTTCCACGACTTCAGCACTGGCTCCGCTGTAGTTGGCACTGACCTGGATTTCCGTCGGGGCGACTTCTGGGAACTGGGCAACGGGGAGATTAAATAGGCTGATCAGACCTACTAACAGGATGAGGATGGCACAAACCGAGGAAAAAACCGGGCGTTTAATAAAAAAATCAACAAACATAGTCTACTTTTTCCCCTTTGCGCTGGGATCGGGCATTTTTCCGGCTTCGGTGATGGGGACACCATCTTGGAGATTTAACAGACCTGACGTAATGATTTTTTCCCCCGGTTCTACCCCCTCCAGAATTTGATAGTTATTGCCCTGGAGCGTCCCCAGTTGTACGGATTTTTGTTCAGCGACGAGTTGAGATTCGCCCCCTTTTTGATTGGGGCTGGATTTCACCACATAGACAAAGGTAGCGCCCCCGACACGAGAGACGGCAACCGTTGGCACCACCAGTCCCTGGCCCCTTGACCACAGAATTTTGGCTTGGACTAGTTGCCGATTCAGCAGGGTTCGATTGGCATCACTAAAGCTAGCTCTAGCTAAGACCGTTTGGGCGTCAGTATTGACGTTGGGCGAAATAAAACTAATCTCTCCCGTCGCTAGCACTTTAGTTTGGTCGTCTAGGACTTGAACCCGTTGCCCCCGCTCTAATTTCCCCGCTTGGTCAATGGGAACCGATAGATTTAGCTCAATTTGGTTATTTTCGGTCAGAGTCGTCAGGCGATCGCCAGCTTTGACATAATTTCCTACCTTGGCGGGTACATAACCAACGATGCCGCTGAAGGGAGCAGTGGTGACGCTTTTTTGTAATTTGACCTCTACCGCTGTGACCTGGGCCTGGGACTGAGCCACCTGGGCGCGGGCTTGGGCGATGTCTTCGGGGCGAGTGCCATTTTTGAGCCGGGCTAGATTCTGGCGTTCTTGCTCCAGTTCCGCCTGTAAACGGTTGAGGTCTGACCGGCGTCCCTTTTGCAGTTGACTGAGGCGACGTTGCGCGGATTGTACTTCGGCGATCGCCTGTCGTTGCTCTTTGATTTGTTGGTCGTAGGTATCGAGGGGAATCACGCCTTCATCGCGCAAATTTTTGAAACGATTCACCCGAGAGGTGGCCAACTCCGCCGTGGCCTTGGCCGCATCAAGCTGAGCCTTGGCCTGGGCAATTTCCTCCGGGCTGGCGCCGGTCTTGGCATTAGCCAATTCAGCTTGGGCTTGGCTCACTTGAGCCTGGGCTTGGGCTACCTCCTCTTGACGAGTGCCAGCTTCTAGTTTTGCTAGTTCTGCCTGGTCTTTTTCTAAGGTGGCCTGGGCTTGGGCTAGCTCAGCTTTGAGGGTGTCTGTATCTAAACTAGCTAAAGGCTGTCCCTTTTCCACCCGATCACCTTCCTTGACGAAAATTTGACTAACACGGCCATCCACTTCCGAGGTGATATCACTGGCTTCCGGCGCTTCCAGGGTTCCGACTAACACCGTAGTCTCTTCCACCACCGTTGGCTCCAGGGTTTGCCAAGTCACCGGGACTGCCATCGGCCCGCCCATGGTGGCACTAGCTGCGGACTTCGACGCAGACCGGGTAAACCACCAATAGCCACTCCCACCCCCGAGTAGCAGAAATAGCCCGAGCAGTCCTAGGGAAAGGGAGCGATGGAATCGGGGAGACCGCTGAGGCGATTCAGGACTCGTCGGCTCTTGGCTAGAAATATCATTGGTATCAATGAGTTGCGGATGAGTCATGGGGCCACCGGGGTGCAGGGCAAATAAAATTGAAGAAGTGTTAAGTAGTCTAACGAATTTTTGCCCGGAATGACCTGCTTCTAGCCAAGACTCCAGGGGCTTTAAGACCGAAGTAAAGCTCAATAACCAAAAAACAAGGCGTTGCTGATTTGCAATATGAATCTCTAAAAATACCACTTTTTAAACCTTAGAGTTCTTCAAGAATAAGCAGACATGAGAGAATGAAGAAGCCCGAGTTACCAGTACGTATCATGGATCAGAGCTTTTTCAACCAAATTCTGCATCTGGTAGAGGCCCACCCACAACAGGGCAGAAGAATGATTGGCTT
>JBGSZT010000076.1:0-22264 GCA_041750255.1 Synechocystis sp. | reverse complement strand
CCCCACGGCGAATCTGTTATAAAATGCAATAATCCTTGTTCATTTTCTAGTCCTAGTGATGACGCTATTGCTGGCAAGCTTTTTCTTTTTATATCACTTAACATTCCCACAATAATATATTTGAAAGCTTCATAGGTCCTCACTTCTGGAAATATATCTTTATACAGTTCACTATATGTATCTACACATTGTACTGTCTTTTGCGCCTCTCTTGCCTTCGTCATGCTCCCTCCGGGCTTTCTAGCCTTATTATTCCATTCTAATTCACCAAGTCTGATGGAAGAGGGCTATTTAAGAGTGTACAGGACCAAAGAGCGATCATCAGCTTAACAGTTGATGGACAGATAGAGTTTATGACTTCTCAGGCTGAACAGCTTTTAAATCGATATTTTGGCCGCCAGGAGTTCAATACCTTAGGGATCTGCTTACATCACTGGTTGAAACAGCAGATTTTGCAACACTCGTCTAACGGGGATACCCTATGTTCTAGTAGTATTTTCTTGCGCACTGAGCAGTCTGGGCAGCAGTTGCTCATCTATTGGATTCTCGATACCAGAAAGGAGCAGATTTCCTTGCTATTGGAGGAAAGAGAACTCTTAGCCTTCTCAACCACGAATCTGGAATCTCTGGGACTTACCCGACGGGAGGCTGAGGTGCTGTTCTGGGTCTCCAGGGATAAAAGCAATGCCGCAATTGCCAAAGCGTTGGATTGCTGTGAAGGAACGGTGCGAAAGCACCTGGAGCATCTGTACAAAAAACTCAGCGTGCAAACCCGCATGGGAGCTGTGATGACTGCCCTGGAGAAGTTGGGGCTAGTCCAGGCATAGTTTGTTGCGTAACCACCATAATCATATACGCGGATGATCGTATTTCCCCTGGAATCAGTTTGGGCAAATATGTATTTAGAAGGTTTCGAGATTTTCAATGCCTAATTCTGGAAAATTGAGAAACTTTGCTTGTGGGCTTTCAAGATTTTCAGAGAATTTTCTCAGTTATTCAGATTCAAAGAAAGAAAATCTTGCAAAAGCCTGAGTTCACACAAACAATGGAGATTGTTACTATGTCAAACGGATCTCAAGAATTCACAAATCCTGGAACCGAAAATCCCCAAGGATCCCAAACTGACAGTAATCCTAGCTTTGAAGAATTTGAGCCCCCAACAACTGAGCAGAGTGTACAAGCGCAAGCAGAACAAGATCTAGGGGAAGCACTTGCTGAGGTCGATAGCGATCTAATTTCACTGAAAGAAGAAATTGAGAAAAACTTGATTTCTACAACTAGCACAATGACCTCAGCACAGGAAGTAGGAGGTTTGAACATTGTCGGAGTCGGGATTGGCTTGCCTGATCCAGAGGCTATGGTTACTGGTCTCTGCGCTAATGCATCTCCCGACAAATTATCGCTCAATGTCTATACCATTGACCAGGTGAGTATGGATCAGGTGCTGAGCGAAGTTTCTTCTGTAGCTGGAACACGCGCACTCTCAAACGTACCCATTAACCAGATCCCCACTGGTCATATCGATGCGCTTAATCAACGTGCCCGCTTTCGACCAGCTCCAGGAGGTGTTTCAGTAGGACATTTCGGGATTACAGCGGGGACGCTCGGTTGCCTGTGTACCGGCACCCGCTTACCACGTTCACGACGACTCATGATCCTCAGCAACAACCATGTCCTGGCCAACTCGAATAACGCGAAGGTCAGTGACTGTATTTGTCAGCCAGGACCTGCCGACCAGATTGCTATTCTTGAGCAATGGGTACGGATCAACTTCGCTGGTGGAACTAATTATGTTGATTGTGCAACAGGTTGGGCATGGCCGGATCGTGTACGCCGCGAGTTAAAGTACGAAAGCGGTGGAAAGGAGCTGTATTTTCGTGTAGGAAGCACTCCGGTTGCACCTGCGGTCAATATGATTGTTGGCAAGACGGGACGAACCACGAATCTTACTCAGGGTCGCATCGTCGATATTTCAGCCACAATCCGCGTCAACTACGGAAGTGCAGGAGTAGCACTTTTCAAGGACCAACTCACAATCAGAAGCACTAGTTCCGCAGCTTTTAGTGCTGGTGGTGACTCTGGTTCGCTGATTTGGCAGTGGAGGAGTGGTCTGCCTCCTGTGGGCTTGCTGTTTGCTGGTGGCGGTGGATACACTTTTGCTAACAAGATTCAGCGAGTGCTGCCTGCTTTAGACATTCGCCCATACACCTAAATCGGTGTATACATTGGTTGTAAAAACGTACCATTCTCAGGAAAGGCTGCCATTAGTCCAGAACAAAGGCTCTTAGAGGTGATCGCGAAGCGAATGAAGTGCTCAAAAGAGGCTCCTGAGCTTTGCGAATCGCCCTAGTGTCTCCTTAAACACTTGAATGTTTGACTGAAGTTTGACTGAAGAAAATTACTCCGAAAGGTTTTTATCTTCCCCAGCTAGGAGGGCTACGAGGGCTACCCCTGCCCCCCTTCCTCAAACCCTAAGGTTGTCACCACACAAAGCATAGCTCGATGAGGTTTAATTCAGTCCGTTGGAGGGTTGTTGTTGCCAGCAAACTCTTACAGTAGGATTGAGATAAAAATGGAATGGAGATCACTCACTCACTTAATTATGATTAACTCTGAACATCAGCAATTCCACATACCTGACCCGGCAGATCTTGAACTTGAGATGGGTCCACGAGATTATTCACCAACTGTGTCCTCGACAGATGATCATCTAGATGGTGTTCTTCGTCGTCACGAAGCAAATTTGCTGGCGATTCCAGGGGTAACAATGGTATCTCGTCAAATGGTTGAGCCAGGAAGAGAAACCATTACTATTGGTGTAATTAACTCTGGGGTGCTGGCTCACTTGCCCAGTGAGTTGGAGGGAGTGCCAGTGCGTGGTGAAGTAACTGGTCTAATTGAGGCTCTTTGACTTGGAATTTCAGAACTGATTTTCTCTTCCTGTAAAGGAAGGTGGTGGGTAGGAATGAAGAGGCTGTTGCTGGGAGACGCTCCAAATTCAAGAATAGACTTAATTGGAAATAAAAAAATAAATCAACTTTAATTTTAGATGTAGGATTTTTAAATCCTATAGCTTTATCGTCCCCTCCAGAGCCATAAAACTTATTACCGATAAAGTCTAATTTCTTAATTCGGCATGGGGCGAGCTGTTTTTTCATGCCCTTGAAATCAGAGATCGCCGAAAATAACCCAACCGTCAAAACACAACCAACGAGGTGTCATATGTCTGCCAACGTTAACGGTGTCATGCTACAGGGCTTCCACTGGTTCCTCAGATCAGATTTTCCTGAAAGCCGTCACCGTAGCCTGTGGCAATTTCTCCGAGACGAAGCGAACCATTTCAGAACCATTGGTATTGATGCCATCTGGATTCCCCCCGCTTACAAAGCGGCCTTTAGCCGCAGCAATAGCGTGGGCTACGATGTCTACGATCATTTCGATTTAGGTGAATTTCTTCCTGCCGGGGAAACCACCCCCAGAACCAAATATGGGACGAAGCCAGAACTAGTTGAGGCAGTGAGATCGTTGCACGGCGATGGAACTCAAAAACACATTCAAGTGTATGCCGATGTTGTCCTTAACCACAAGATGGGAGGCCAGGAAGACGACTACTGGCAGGCTATTCGAGTCGAAAAAGACGACCGCAGTTCCGAACGCTGGGGTGACGGGTTTGAACGAGGGGCGATCGAAATTAAGGCCTACACGAAGTTCGATCATCCTGAGCGGGGAGGCAAATATTCCAGCTTCCAGTGGCGAGCCAGACACTTTGATAGCGTCGATGCAACTGCTGAAATTCGCCAGAACGACAATATTTTCCACGATCCCCAGGACAAATACATTTATCGATTTTTGTATAACGAATCAGGGTATATTCCTGCTAATAAGAGTTTCGAGTCCTGGGTATCCACAGAGAAGGGAAACTATGACTATCTCACCGGCTGTGACTTTGACTATGGTCGGTACGATGTGCGGGAAGAGATGAAATACTGGGGCACCTGGTTTGCTAAAGAGCTTGATCTGGATGGGGTCAGGTTGGATGCCGTCAAGCATATCAGCGCTGACTACATGCGGGAATGGCTGGGGCATGTACGCTGGCAGACGGGCAGAAACCTGTTTGCCGTAGCTGAATACATTGCCGGTTCCACAGAATCCCTGCACGCTTACATTAGCCGCGTAACGGCTGAAGGTAAGTATCCTCAGCCCATCACCCTGTTTGACTTTCCCCTTTACTTCAAGTTCAGGAATGCCAGTCGGATGGGAGAAGGCTTTGACCTGCGCGCGCTCAACCAGGGGACGTTAATGGAAGAACAACCAGCCCTGGCGGTTACCTATGTTGAAAACCATGACTACGAGTATGGCAGAGACTTTAACTCCCACGTCGAGGAGTGGTTCAAACCCCTGGCCTATGCCTTTATCCTGTTACGAGGCAGAGGCTACCCCTGTATCTTTTTCCCAGATTATTACGGCTCCCTCGACTGGGTTGAAAATGGCAACCTCTGGCACCGAGCGCAGAAACCGGGCAGAGAATACCTGGATCTGTTGCTGCAATTGAGGAAGCAATTTGCTCTAGGAGAAGAACGATACTATGCCGAGCGAAACGTTGCCGGATGGGTGCGGATGGGGTTTGTTCCCGGTGCCAAAGGGGCTATGGCTGTTGTCATCAACACCGCCTACGGAGCGGTCAAAACGATTCGGATGAATACGGGACGCTTTAACAAACGCTTTTACCATCTGGCGACCATCAAGCTAACGGATCAGGGTTTTGTGGTGGCTCGTCAGCACTACAACCTCTATGGAGATAAGGCAGAAGGGCTGTGGACGAACTTTAACGGCTGGGCAGACTTCCTCGCCGATGGTGGCACAGCATCCATCTGGATCGAAGATGGAGTTGGGTTAGATGGCTAAGAAATCATTTGCACCAGAGTATGAGAACTCCTAAGGCGTTGCTGATTTGCAATATGAATCTCTAAAAATACCACTTTTTAAACCTTGATTCAAACTACCTTCTGGATATGTGCAAGGTTCGCATTCATACCTGAATTAAGCAACGCCCAGAAACCTTCTCCGAGGACTACGCCAGTTGGCTCCTAGGGAAATCCGTTGCCCTCACAACACTCAGTCCGAAGGAACTCTCCTTGGAACCCATTCGGGCTGATTCCTTAATTCTGGAACAGTCCGACGATATGGTTCTGCACCTGGAATTTCAGACCGAGCCAGATGAGACCATGGGCTTTCGCATGTTGGACTATCGGGTGCGGGTGCATCGGCGTTTTCCCCACAAAACCATGCACCAAGTCGTCATTTACCTGAAGAAAACCGGGTCTGCCTTGGTCTATCAAGATAGTTTTCAGTTAGGAGACACCAGCCATCGCTATCGCGTCATTCGTCTTTGGGAAGAATCAGCGGAACCTTTTTTGAACAGTCCGGGGCTATTACCCCTCGCGGTCTTGACCCAAAGCCAGGATGCAACACAACGGTTGCGGGAAGTTGCCCTAGCCCTAGATACAATTGAAGACAGACGCATGAAAGCCAACTTGACCACCGCCACCGCCGTCTTTGGGGGATTGTTGGTTAAGCCGGAACTGATCAAGAGTATTTTACGGAGCGAAATTATGAAAGAATCCGCCGTTTATCAAGAAATCTTGCAGGAAGGAGAACAACGAGGTCTCCTCAAAGGCAAGTTAGAAGGGGAACAGCAGGGTCTTCTCAAAGGCAAATTAGAGGTTGCTCAAAAACTACTCGAACGAGGATTATCCTTGACGGATGTCATGAGTCTGACGGGATTAAGTGCCGATGTCTTAAAAAACGCCTCTGGCACTCACGACTCATAAAGTTATGCTTAATTAGAAGGTCTAGAATGTCATGTCATAAATAGTCTTTATCCCCTTTGGAGACCCGACAGCTATGTACGACCTTGTGATTATCGGTGCGGGTGTCGCAGGGCTGGTGGCCGCAAAAACGGCTGTCAAGGTTAAAACCAAACGAGTTGCTTGGGTTTGTCCAGAGACAAAAGGCCAAGGAAATTGGCCGAAGGAGTCCTTTAGGGCCCATTGGCATCGCTTCATCTCTTTACAACAAGACTATCAAAGTATTCAGTCCCTGAGCCCGGAATCTAGCCCTAGCAATGCCATTGACTTAACTCAGTCTCAGCGATGGAGTCAGCAGGTCAGCCAGGATCGGCAATGCCTGGGGGATGATTTAGCCCCAGTGGCGGCTAACGGCATTGATCTGATTGCGGAGGCAGGAAAATTTAGCCTCTCATCGGGGTTGCTTTTCCAGACTCAATCCCGTCGTCTACGATCGCCGTTTTATTTACTCACGGGGGAAGAATCGCCGGAGCCGGAAGCCTGGTTTAACCTAAGCCCAGAAGATTATTACAGCTTGGATCGCCTTCACCTCGATCCTTGGGATTTTTCGCCACAAACCTGGGCGATCACCGGCGCCACTCCCCAGGCGATTGAACTCGCCCAATATTTGGCTCTAGCGGGCAAGACCGTACATCTTTTCACTCGCAATGCCCATATTTTACCGACAGAAGACTCCAGCCTGGCCCATCTGCTCCAGGCCTATCTAGAAGCCCTAGGGGTGACAATTTGGATTGATAGTCCGATTCTGAACCTCAAGCAACGACCCGAGGGCATACAAATCAGATTGCCCACCCAGACCTTGACCAGCCAGGTGATCGTGCGGGTACAGGCCCCTCTATCCAAAAATCCCTTGAATCTAGAAGCAATAGGGTTAACGTTGCCGTCAGGGCGATTGAGCGTCGATGCTCGCTTTAGAACTCAGCACCCGCAGATTTATGCCTGCGGCTCCTGGTTGAAGGGATACCACTTACCCAGCTTGGCCAAGGATGAAGCCCAGTGGCTGAGCCGCTATCTTCTCCAGCAAAAACCGGCGGAGTTTGACTATCAAAGCATTGCCTACGGACTTTTGACCATTCCGCCCTGGTATCGCCTCGGTCTTACCGAAACCCAAGCCCGTCAGCGCTATGGCGATCGCATCACCGTGGTTTCAAAAATAGCGGACTTAGTTCCGGGGGAATCCTTCCGAGACGAATTAAAACTCATTCTTGATCCCCGGGCGCGAATCCTAGGAGCTCACTGGTTTGGGAGACGAGCTAGGTCGGGAATCGAGATGATTAGTCTGGCTCGACACCAACGCCAGGATTTAGATCTGGTGATGTCTCTACTAGAACCTGAGTTCGGGATAAGCGAAACTCCTACATAGTCAAGGAAAAAAGGAGACAGGTAAAGTGGGATAGATGTTACTTAACCCTCTCTGTCTGCCACTATGTCTATTTGAGAAGTATTATTCTGCGATGTAGATGATTTTTAGGGACTGTAAAATAGTTTGTGTCAAAAGAAAAAGAAGTTCAAATTAATTTAAATAGCAACAAAAGATGTTAATCAGAACTGAACTCATTGATGAACTGCTAAAAGACCACAAAAAACCCGATGACTTATTCGGAAAAGAAGGAATCCTCAAGCAGTTGACCAAAGCCTTGATCGAAAAATGCCTAGAAACAGAACTAGAAGTCCATCCAGAAAAGAAAAGAGTGCAGGAGAAAGAAACCCCAAAAAGTCGCATGGGTCAACGGAATCGGCGTAACAGTTACAGCCCAAAGACGGTAAAGGGGGAGTTTGGAAAAACAAGGATTCAAGTCCCCCGAGACAAAAACAGTGAATCTGAACCCACATTAGTGCCGAAGGGAGAAACACGAATTCCCGGCATGGATGAAAAAATCATCTCACTATATGCGGGGGGAATGACCACCAAAGACCGGAAAGCCCTCGCCGCTGACCTAGACCTAAAGGCAATTTATGGGGCAACTACCTTAGAAGCCGC
Organism: Synechocystis sp.; assembly: GCA_041750255.1. Classification (GTDB taxonomy): domain Bacteria; phylum Cyanobacteriota; class Cyanobacteriia; order Cyanobacteriales; family Microcystaceae; genus Synechocystis. The sequence goes on along the minus strand of JBGSZT010000076.1, from coordinate 14,416 downwards.
TGAGCAAGCCCTGGTCGATTTTGGCGAACGTTGGGATGAGTCCTATCCTGCTATTAGCAAATCTTGGCTGACCCATTGGGAGCGGGTCACTCCTTTCTTTACTTTCCCCGAAGATATCCGCAAAGCTATCTATACTACTAATACCATTAAGTCAATGAATATGACTCTGCGTAAGGTTTCCCGCCATCGTCGCTCTTTTCCTAGTGATGAATCCGCTCTCAAGCTCATTTTTCTCCCCTTGGGCAATCTTTCTAAAAAATGGACTATGCCTATTCGTAATTGGAAGGCCGCTCTTAACCATTTTGCTATCGAATTTGAGGGGCGTTTTCCTCTCTAATTTCCTCCTTGACACAAATCTCTTGACAATCCCGACTCTAGCGGTTCACGTCCGGTTCTGAAGAGCAGTGGAATAGGTGACTACTTCACTGACTTTAATTCAATAGAGCCTTAAGAGTGTGGCACAATCAAAGAAACTTCCTTGGATGAAATTACCCCTCCATGATTCCTACCGTTATTGAAACCTCCGGGCGTGGTGAACGCGCCTTTGATATTTACTCCCGTCTATTGCGCGAACGCATCGTTTTTCTTGGACAAGAAGTCCGGGCCGAAAATGCCAACCTAGTGGTGGCCCAACTCCTCTTTTTAGAAGCCGATGACCCGGAAAAAGATATTTATCTATATATAAACTCACCTGGGGGGTCGGTTTCAGCTGGGTTGGGAATTTTTGACACCATGAACCAAATCCGTCCTGATGTTTGCACTATTTGTATCGGTTTGGCCGCCAGCATGGGAGCCTTTCTACTCAGTGCTGGCACCAAGGGCAAACGCATGAGCCTCCCCAATTCCCGGATTATGATTCATCAACCCTTGGGTGGTGCCCAGGGCCAAGCCACGGATATTGAAATTCAAGCCAAGGAGATTTTATATCTGAAAGACTTGCTTAATCAGCACTTAGCGAATCACACCGGGCAACCCATGGAGCGCATTGTTGAAGATACCGACCGGGATTTCTTCATGTCCGCCGATGATGCCAAGGAATATGGGTTGATCGATCAAGTTATTAATCGCCATCCTTCCGCCGTAAATCCGCTTTGATTTTTTTGTTAACGCTGAATCAATAGTGGAGAAATCCCGATGGTTGCGACTAACGCTCAAAACAACTCCACCCACTATGTTTTAGAGCCGGGTAATCTCGATAGTTAGGGAGAGTTCACCGCTCTCCTTCTCAAAACAACCAAAAAATTATAGGGACTGTAACCCATGAGCACTATTATCGAGACAGATCTCAAGGAATTTTTAGGTAAGATAGACCAGCGCTTCGATAAGTTAGACCAACGCTTCGAGAAAATAGACCAACGTTTTGAGAAAATAGACCAGAAACTAGACCGCGTTGATAATAATATTACCGAACTCAAAATCTCACAAACTGAGATAAAAGGACAGATATCGTCCCTAGAAGAACGGTTGAGCGGCAAGATAGACACGTTGGATGAAAAGGTATCAGGAATCAATAAACGGCTAGAAAACCAGGAATACGTTACCCGCGGTGTCATTGCTGGCTTAATTTTGCTTGTTTTGGGTGGAGTGGCTAAATTCTTTGGCTTTTTACCTAATCCCTAGTGCTATCAAAGCCACCAGGCCCCATTTCCCTTTCTCCTATACTCCGGGCAAAATTTCAGAGCTTCCTTAGCCGTTTTGGCTAGACTAGAGTCTAAGCAGATCACCGCCAGAGAAATTTTTATTTGGTTAACGCTTTAACCCAGGTTTTTTGCTCCAAACCAATGGCCCGCAAGGCTTAAAATACAATAAGCATGCCAGCGCGATCAAAACCAAACTGAACGTTTCATTTTTATAATTGCCATCGTGACCACCACTCCCCTACCTCAACCCCGAACCTCTTCTGTCTCCTATCCCGATGCCTTTGGACGCTTTGGGCAATACGGTGGCAAATATGTTCCAGAAACATTGATGCCCGCCCTGAGCGAACTCGAAACGGCCTACGCTTGCTACAAAGACCAGCCGGAATTCCAGGCAGAATTGACCGGGCTTTTGACGGACTATGTCGGTCGTCCCAGCCCCCTCTATTTTGCGGAGCGTCTGACCCATCACTATGCCCACCCCGATGGTACGGGTGCTCAGATTTACCTAAAGCGAGAAGACCTCAACCATACCGGCGCTCACAAAATCAATAATGCCCTAGGCCAAGTTCTATTGGCGAAACGCATGGGCAAACAGCGGATTATCGCCGAAACCGGAGCCGGCCAGCACGGAGTCGCCACCGCCACTGTCTGTGCCAGATTTGGGCTAGAGTGCATCATTTATATGGGCGTTCAAGATATGGAGCGCCAAAAATTAAATGTCTTTCGCATGAATTTACTCGGTGCCAAGGTTCAGCCCGTATCCGCCGGCACGGGAACCCTCAAGGATGCCACCTCGGAAGCAATTCGAGACTGGGTCACTAATGTGGAAACCACCCACTATATTTTGGGCTCTGTGGCGGGGCCCCATCCCTACCCGATGATGGTGCGAGATTTCCATCGCATTATTGGCAAAGAAACCCGCCGTCAGTGCCAGGAAAAATGGAATGGCCTGCCGGATATTCTGATGGCTTGTGTGGGGGGAGGCTCCAATGCCATGGGCTTGTTTTATGATTTCTTGCCCGATACCGCCGTGCGTTTGATTGGTATCGAAGCGGCGGGGGAAAGTATTGTCTCTGGCCACCACGCCGCCACCCTGACCATGGGTCGTCCTGGGGTGCTCCATGGCGCGATGAGTTACCTATTGCAAGACGGCGAAGGGCAGGTCACCGAAGCCCATTCCATTAGTGCTGGGTTAGATTATCCCGGCGTTGGCCCCGAACATAGTTTCTTGAAGGATTCCCATCGAGCGGAGTATTACAGCGTTACCGACCAAGAGGCGATCGCCGCTTTACAACGGGTATCAGAACTAGAGGGAATTATTCCCGCCCTGGAAACTGCCCATGCCTTTGCCTACCTCGAAACCCTTTGTCCTCCATTGTCAGGACAACCCCGCATTATCATTAACTGCTCGGGTCGGGGGGATAAGGACGTGCAAACTGTGGCTAAATACCTGGGCATGAGCATCTAGCTCCGGTGACCCCCCATTATTTTCTCAATATTTTTTTACCATTTAATCCCATGGACTTCGCTACCTATACCCAATGGTCAGGCTACGGCACTCTCTTTGCCGTGGTCTTGACGGTGCTCGCCTTTGCCTTTAAATGGGGTTTTCGTTTTCGGCTAGTGGGGATATCGGGCTTTATGCTGGTTCTCACCACGGGCCTATTTGGGCTGAGTCTGGGCTTGTTTGAACGGGCAGAAATTCCCGGCTCGGTGAAATTTAATCGAGTCTATGACAATGGGGCCAATCAAATTGTGATCACCGTCGAGCCCACGGTGACGCCGACGGAGGTGGAAGCCACCCTACTACAAGCCGCCAACACCTATTTTTCCTTTGGGCGGGGCGGCAACAACGGTGACAATCAAATGAAAATTCGGGCCAGAACCTTGATCCACCCCGAACCTGGTCAATCGAAACCGCTGTATTTGGGAGAATTACGGCGCCCCCTCGGCGTGAAATCCGATGAGCAAATCAAAGTGGAACTGTCTAAAAAAGCCTTTGCCCAATTGCCCCAATCCTAGAGTCCGGGCTTTCTTGAATTTCCCTCCATTTAACCAAAAGCCGTTGTTCCTTCGGCCTGATGGATAGGCAGGAGTAGCTGAAAATGACTGCCCCGGCCAATGTGGCTTTGGACGGTGATGCTTCCTCCGTAGCGCTCTAGCAATTGCTTGACAATGGTCAGACCTAGGCCAGCTCCGGGCAGATAGCCCAGGGCATTCCGTCCTCGATAAAAACTATGAAAGAGTTTGGGCAAGTCACTACGTTCGATACCCGTGCCGGTGTCACTGACAACAATTTCTACCTTTTTGCCGTGGGCTGTGACCTTAACTTGGACTCGCCCTTGGTCGGGGGTAAATTTTAGGCTGTTGTGGAGTAAGTGCTGAAGCATCGAGCGTACCGCCGAGGCCGAGCAGGCCACCGCCGGTAATCGCCTTGCTATAGTACATCCTAAGTCAATCCCTTTTTCGGTGGCGATCGGCTGATAAATACTGACGATCCCTGGCACACAATCCTCTAATTGAACCGATTCTCCTGGCTGGATTGCAGTCTGGTGAATTTGAATTAGTTCTTGCAGTCCAGTAATTAAGGAATTCTGTCGGTCGCATTCTCGCTTAAGCAAGTCGAGGTAGCGTTGTCGTTGTTCCCGCTTTTGTTGCATCGACTCCAATAAACGTAGGGCCGTTTTCATGCTGGTTAACGGGGTACTCATTTCCCGCGTCATACTGACCAGGAAGGGAATGGTTGCCTCTAAAAGTCCAAAGGATTCTTCTTGGGGTTGGATAGCCGGGGAAGGAGACTGGGATGGCTGAGGAAATTGGGGTTGTAGATGGCGACGCAAAAGTTCGGTTATGAGAGCCACCGGCACATGGGTGGGGAGAGCAAAGGCGGGCACCGACTCCACCATTAATTCTTCGGGGGTACTATCCGTAATACTAATTGATTTTCGGACCCTTGCCAGGATGTCGGCGATCGCCGTGGGTTGAAAGCTAATGGCGACGTTGAAAGGGGCTTCTAAATCTAGGCTCTGGCTAGTATCGGGGGCGTGGAACAAAAACATCCCACAGAGTTGGGGCGATAGGAGAATCAAAAAATAATCCTGTTCCCAAGATTGATTGGCTTCTAAAACTACGGATTGACCTCTTTTGAGGGTCTTGCGCTCTGGCAAGCCTTCTGGAGTTTGGGCAACGGAACAGTGATAGATGGGATTTGCCAAGCCCGACTTCAAATAGGACTCAAGGGATGTTTGAGGCGGGAGACTCGGCGGTAACTTCAGCCAAACCGTGGCGCTAATAGCTTGGGACTCAAAACTGGCGATCGCCGTTTCTATCATTTGCCCTAGGGCAGAGAGAGGCAGGGTCAAACGTAAATGACCAGGGTCTGCGGTCGTTAGAGCTGGGAAGAGCGATCCGTTTTGATGGGGGGGCAGATTCATGCTTTTTTCTGTCTAACTCACCACGCGGGAACGTTGGGAGGCTTGGAGCACCCGTAGGTTTTGACAACGCAGGAGTTCGCTAAAACTCAAACTAGAGCGGTTTTCGAGTTGGGCGGCGGCTTCTAGGGCACTGAGCAGATGCTGCACAGCGTCGTCTTGGTCATAGCCCCGGCGCACCGCAATTTTTAGAGCGTTGGTATCGGCTTCGACTTCGCGTTCATTACTGCGGTAGTTCTGCCAAATTTGATTGGCGGCGATCGCCGTTAAACTGCCGGCGACTACAGCCCCGACAATATCCTGTTGTAGGAGTTGAAGCCCCACGCCGACCACCCCCACAGCGGTTAATCCTTGGTACCAGTCGGGCTTAAACCAGCGAATATTCACCAAACGACAGACCACACTGAGCAGTAATAAATCCCGTTGTCCTTGGCTTAATTCTTGCCATAGGTCAAAATTAATCATAATCAAGCGATCACCCCGTTCCCACGGCCGGGGAAAATTACTATCAATCAGGCGGGATTGCTTGGGTTTATGGATGATCTTGGTTAACATCCGCCCCGATGCTGGCATCAACTCCGTTAACCGCCGAATTTCTGACTCTACCTCGAACATATTTTTTCCGGTCGCTCCACAGGTTACCGTTAAGGGTAGCAAACTTGGGAGACGACGATGCATCAATTTCAGTCCATCTTCGGTCAAGCCCAGGCGATCGAGCTTCTACAGCAGGCGATCATCCAGGGGCGCATTGCACCCGCTTATTTATTTGTAGGGCCCGAAGGGGTCGGTAAACGCCTAACGGCCAAGGCCTTTGCCGAGATTTTACTGGGTCAAAATAGCGAGGCAACCCGGAACAAACAACGTGTTTTGGCAGGAAACCACCCCGATTTGCTCTGGATTGAACCCACCTATCAGCACCAGGGCAAGTTATTGACCCCCGCAGAAGCAGAAAAAAGTGGGCTTAAACGGCGATCGCCACCCTTGATCCGGATCGAGCAAATTCGAGAGATCAATCAATTTTTGAGTCGGCCGCCCCTCGAAGCCGAACGGGCCGTAATTGTGATGGAAGAGGCCCAGGCGATGAATGAAGGCGCCGCCAATGCCTTGCTCAAAACCCTAGAAGAGCCAGGGCGAGCCACCCTAATTTTGCTAGCGCCCAGCCTAGATTCTTTGCTCACCACCTTGGTTTCCCGCTGTCAGCGGATTCCATTTTCTCGCTTAGATCCAGACTGTTTGGCAGAAATTTTAATCCGCATTGATCGAGGCGAGGTCATGGCCGATCCCGCCTTAATGGGGTTAGCTCAGGGCAGTCCAGGGTTATTGCTCCAAGCCTGGGAACAACTAGAGCTGATTCCGCCAGAGCTGAGAGAAACCCTACTCAATCCACCGAAAACGGCGCTAGACGCTTTCACCCGCGCCAAACTCATTGAAAATAGCCTAGATACTCCCTTGCAACTCTGGTTAATCGATTATTTACAGTATTGCTACTGGCAGACCTATCAAAACAGCACGGTACTGAGTCTATTAGAAAAAACCCGTCAACAGCTTCTGGCCTACGTTCAGCCGCGCCTAGTCTGGGAATGTACCCTGCTTAAGCTGGCGCACAATTTGACCGATGGCGCGTCGGGAGTGTGTCACCATAGATAATGTGAGACCTCGGTCTTGGGCTAATGTCTGTTTTATATTTTTTTCCTATGTCTTATTTAATTGCGGTGGTCAGTGACCGTATTAAAGCCGAAACCGCCTACACTACCCTAGAATCCGCCGGATTAACCCCAAAACAAGTCACCATCGTCGGTACAGGCTATAAATCCGCCGATGAGTTTGGGCTGATCGACCCTAAAGAAACCGCTAAACAACGGGCAATTCTCATGGCCTACTGGCTGGTTCCCTTTGGCTTTATTGCCGGCTATGGATTCAATCAAATTACAGGACTCCATACCTTAGACTGGGCGGGAACTCCCGGTAATCACATCGTAGGCGGACTTCTGGGAGCCATCGGCGGGGCTATGGGCAGTTTTTTTGTCGGGGGTGGCGTGGGGCTAACTCTGGGGGGCGGCGATGCCCTGCCCTACCGTAATTTTTTGAGGGCGGGTAAATATTTAGTGATTGTGAGCGGTAGCGAAGCTCTGCGGGCCCGGGCGACTCAACTCCTACGTCCCTTGAATCCTGAAAATCTTCAGGGCTATTCCACCCCTGATTCTGATTATTACTGAGCACTTGCAGCCATGTTACCCAGAGAAAGTTTACTCAAAGGGGCCGAAAATCGTGAAGAAATGGCCCGCATTGTTGACCTCGCTGATCAGGCCCTCAGAACCTGGGAGGTGGCGGTGAGCGATTTTTTGTCTCCTCCGGTCTTAGCGGAAGCCCAACAGCGATTAGGGCGCTTGACCGAATTAGAACTATTGAGTTGGGGCGGCTATCCCCAAGCAGAGCGGCAACGACTGGCGATCGCCAGGTCAGACCTAGGTTTAGATGTGGAGCAAATCCCCCTCGCCGCGCTAGAGATTGCCGGGAATTTTTTATTCGACCCGGCGAGTCATCGGGATTTTTTAGGCGCCTTACTCGGCAGTGGCATTGTGCGCGAGAAGGTCGGTGATATTATTCCCCTCGGAGAACGCGGGGCCCAGGCCATTGTCCTGCCGGAACTAGCGGAGTTTTTGACCACGGCGATCGTTCAAGTCCGCTCCGTGCCGGTAAAAACCCAAGTAATTGCCCTGGGTGAACTGAAAATACGCCCTCCCCAAAAAAAAGAAACGACGACGGTAGAAGCCTCCATGCGCTTGGATGCGATCGCCTCGGCGGGGTTTGGGCTCTCTCGCAGTAAGATGGCCGAGGCGGTGAGCAAAGGCGATGTCCGGGTCAACTGGAAAGATATTACCCAACCGAGCTACGCTCTCAAAGCTGGGGATTTGGTTACCTTTCGGGGTAAAGGCCGCCTTGAAATTGGCGAGGTCAATGTAACCAAAAAAGAACGCTTTCGTATTCAATTAACCCGTTATTTATAAAAAAAATCGTGAATATTCGAGTCATTCAGGGAGGTTCCCCATGCAAGCAGTACATACCCCTTACTATACTCCGGAAGCCTATTTAGCCCTAGAAAGCGAAGCTCAACAGCGCCACGAATATATTGATGGAGCAATTATCCCAATGGTGGGCGGCTTACCAAATCAAAATTTAATTATTGGCAATTTATTCACCGCCTTAAACGTTGCCCTAAAACGCCAGCTTTACTATGTGTTTGTGACCGATCAGCGATTGTGGATTCCCCAACGACGGATTTATACTTACCCCGATGTGATGGTGGTGGCGGGAGAGATTGAACTTCAGGCGGGACGACAGGATACGATCACGAATCCATTACTCATTGCTGAGGTGTTGTCGGATTCTACCGAGGGTTATGACCGGGGAGAAAAGTTCCAAGCCTATCGGTCTATTCCCAGTTTTCAGGAATATATTTTAATCTGTCAGAAAACCATGCAAGTAGAAGTGTATAAAAAAATGCATAATCACCAATGGTTATTATCAGAATGGGAGGGGACGGCGGCGACTTTTTCGTTAACGTCTATTGCGTTTTCGTTGGCTTTAGTGGATTTATACGACAAGGTTAATTTTGATGTCAAATAATGAAAAACTTTAAAAAAAAATTTGACTAACACTATGCCTTTAGCAGATACGATTGCGGCGATCGCCACGGCCATTGTGCCGCAACAGGGCAGTATCGGAGTGGTACGTTTATCGGGCTCCCAATCTCTGAGTATTGCCCAACGACTTTTCCAAGCGCCGGGCCAGCAAACCTGGGAAAGTCATCGCATCCTCTATGGCTATGTTCGCCATCCCCAGACCGAGGTCGTCATCGATGAAGCCTTAGTCTTGGTGATGTTGGCTCCCCGTTCCTACACCAAAGAAGATATCATCGAAATCCAGTGCCACGGCGGCATTATTCCCGTTCAACAAATCTTGCAACTTTGTTTAGACCAGGGCGCAAGACTGGCTCAACCCGGAGAATTTACCCTGCGAGCCTTTCTCAATGGCCGTCTAGACCTGACCCAAGCCGAAAGTATTAGCGATCTCGTCGGAGCCCAGTCCCCCCAAGCCGCCCAACAGGCGATCGCCGGTCTCCAAGGAAAACTAGCCCAGCCGATTCGTGGGATTCGTTCTACTTGCCTGGATATTTTGGCAGAAATTGAAGCTCGCATTGATTTTGAAGAGGATTTACCGCCCCTAGACCAAAATTCAATCCAACAGCAGTTAGCCGAAGTTCTAGGCTCCGTTGAGCAACTCTTGGCCACCGCCGACCGGGGAGCCCTCCTCCGCACAGGGCTGAAATTGGCGATCGTCGGACAACCTAATGTCGGCAAATCGAGTCTGCTCAATGCTTGGAGCCGCAGTGACCGCGCTATTGTCACCGAACTGCCGGGAACCACACGGGATGTAGTGGAATCTCAACTGGTGGTGGGGGGCATTCCCATTCAAGTCCTCGATACGGCTGGCATCCGTGACACCGATGATCGGGTGGAAAAAATGGGCGTAGAACGCTCTCGCCAAGTCGCCCAGCAAGCGGATTTAGTCTTGTTGACCATTGATGCTGAGCGGGGTTGGACGGAGGCAGACCAAGCTATTTATAGCCAAGTGCAGGAGCGTCCCCTAATTTTGGTAATTAATAAGATTGATTTATCCTCCGCCCAGGCTTATGCCTATCCCCCAGCCATTGAAAGCGTAGTAAACATGATCGCCGCTCAAAACCAAGGCATTGAGGAGTTAGAAACCGCCATTCTCAACAAAGTAGAGCAAGGAAACCTAAGCGCCGGCAACCTAGACTTCGCCATCAACCAACGTCAGAAAGCCGTATTGATCCAAGCGCAACAGGCTTTGACTCAAGTACAAACCACCATCGAGAACCAACTTCCCCTAGATTTTTGGACGATTGATCTAAGGATCGCCCTGCAATCCCTCGGAGAAATCACCGGCGACGATGTGACCGAATCCGTTCTAGACCGTATTTTCAGCCGCTTTTGTATCGGCAAGTAGTTCGTCTTCGTGGAGATTTTTTAGGCTAGCAGCGAGGTCTTCGGTTAATTTTGCTGAACTGGTTTTTAGGGTTTTTAGAGGATAATCCTGGGCATAAATAGGTTTCCCAATGCGAACCTCCACCTCTGTTCTCCAGGTAGGATAGGCTGGAGTGTAGTGAAGGGAAACGGGCAAAACACAGACCTTAGACCCTGAACTATGGGCTTCTACCTCTAGGGCAATGCGACCTACTCCCCGTTTCAACGGATGCACCTGGCGATCATGGAAAATTCCTCCTTCTGGGAAAATAACCAACATTTCCCCCGCCTGAAGCAGAGCGATACTATAGCGCAAACTACTGTACTCAGGGCGTTTGAGATCAATGGCAAAGCCCCCTAATCGGCGGATAAACCAACCCTGTACCCCCTGAACCTCTGAGGCGGTGACCATAAAGCGCGGGTCTCGGCCACTAGCCCGGCGGCCGCAGGCAAAAGGAATAATCAACGCATCCCAGCGGGAACGATGGGTCGGCGCCACAATCACCGGGCCCGTTCTAGGAATATTTTCTTCTCCTATAATGCTAATCTTGCGAAAATAAAAAGGTAGTACAATCCTTGCCCCCACGGGATAAAGGATATTTAAGAGCCAAGGCGAAACCGTCTCGTGCCGAAGTATATCAGCATTAATTGCTAGGGTTGATAAAAGCATAGGTCAGGTGTGTTTTTAAGCCGCTTAGCTCTGCAAAGATTAAAAATCCTAACTAATACAGGCTATTTTTAGCTTAATCGTCCCAGGGAGAGATAAGATTACAATCTTGACAGTTTGTCATTTGTCCCGAATCCTAGGGACACACCACCCGCTCCGCCGCATTGGCTAGCTCCGTCACCACTCGGTCAGAATAGGGTTTGATCAACCACCAGATTAGGGGAGAGAGCCATCCCCGCAGGGTCACCGAATAGGAAATATACGTCCCGCAGAGAGTGGACTCGACTTGATAGGTAATTTTTTGTTCTAAACCTGGAATAGTCAGGACTCGCAGACTTAACAAATTACCGGGGCGGACATTTTCCACAAATAGGCGAATGGGGATTGGGGTCAAACGGGTCACGGCCTGATAAATCAACCCCGGCTTGGCGATTAGCCCCAGGGGAACATTGGTTTTAAAAAAAAGAGGATGCCAGGAAACATCGGCAATATTAATTAATTTACACCACAAAATATCTAGGGGAGCCGAGCTGAGCACGCGATAGGTCTTGTGGAGTGAACAGTTACCAAATTTTTTTTCCTTTACGGTCATAGCTTGGGTCAGAAGTCTGAAACACGGGATAATCCTTCTGAACTTGTCTCCTAGGGTATTTCTAGTTTAATGGCTGAAAGGGGGAACATCGAAACGTGAATAAAGTTTACAAAAAAACTCCCGCTTTTCGGCAGGAGTTAGCAAATAAACGACTGAGGAAAAACCTAGTCTAGGTCAGGCATGAATAAAGTCGGCTCGGTTTCACGGTCGATCCCTTTTTCAAAGCCAGCTTCAGCGGCGCGAGCACGACCCGCATGCCAGAGGTGACCAACTAAGAAGAAGAATCCGAGGACGAAGTGAGAGGTTGCCAACCAGGCTCGGGGAGAGACGTAGTTAAACGAGTTAACATCGGTGATAACCCCACCAACAGAGTTCAAAGACCCTAAAGGCGCGTGGGTCATGTATTCGGCCGCACGGCGCACTTGCCAGGGCTGAATATCATTACGAAGTTTGTCGAGATCCAAGCCATTGGGACCACGGAGGGGCTCCAACCAAGGACCACGGAAATCCCAGAAACGCATGGTTTCACCACCAAAGATGATTTCCCCCGTCGGCGATCTCATCAAGTATTTACCCAAGCCGGTGGGGCCTTGGGCAGAGGCGATATTAGCGCCCATGCGTTGGTCACGGACCAAGAAGGTAAAGGCTTGGGATTGAGAAGCTTCCATTCCGGTCGGGCCATAAAACTCGCTCGGATAAGCGGTGTTGTTGAACCAGACATAGACAGAGGCGATGAATCCCATCATGGAAAGCGCCCCTAAGCTGTAGGAAAGATAGGCTTCTCCAGACCAGATCAAGGCACGGCGAGCCCAGCCAAAGGGTTGGGTCAAGATGTGCCAAATACCGCCGGAAATGCAAATGAGGCCGATCCAAATGTGACCACCAATAATGTCTTCCATGTTGTTGACACTGATGATCCAGCCTTCGCCCCCAAAGGGCGCTTTGATTAAATAACCAAAGATAGTCGCCGGGTTGAGGGTGGGATTGGTGATGACACGGACATCGCCGCCACCGGGCGCCCAGGTATCATAGACTCCGCCGAAGAACATGGCTTTGAAGACTAACAACAAGGCACCACAACCCAAGAGAATGAGGTGGTAACCGATGATGTTGGTCATTTGGTTTTTATCTTTCCAGTCATAGCCAAAGAAGCTGGAATAGTCTTCGAGGACTTCGGGGCCGCGTAGGGCATGGTAAATGCCACCGAAGCCAAGGACCGCAGAGGAAATGAGGTGCAATACCCCCGCGACGAAGTAGGGGAAAGTATCAATCACTTCACCACCGGGGCCGACACCCCAACCGAGGGTCGCAATGTGGGGGAGTAGGATCAACCCTTGTTCGTACATGGGTTTTTCAGGAATGAAGTGGGCAACTTCAAATAGGGTCATGGCCCCAGCCCAAAAAACGATTAAACCAGCATGGGCGACGTGAGCACCGAGCAATTTACCCGATAGGTTGATGAGGCGGGCATTTCCCGACCACCATGCAAATCCGGTTGATTCGATATCACGACCTCCGATCACAGAGGTATTAGAGAGCGTTACCACGGGGGAGTACCTCCTCAGGGAAGATGAAGTTTTCATGGGGTTGATCTTGGGGAGCCATCCAGGCGCGCATCCCTTCGTTCAACAGAATATTTTTGGTGTAGAAGGTTTCAAATTCCGGGTCTTCTGCCGCCCGCAATTCCTGGGAAACAAAGTCGTAGGCCCGTAAATTCAACGCCAGACCGACGATACCCACAGAACTCATCCAGAGACCGGTTACCGGCACAAACAACATGAAGAAGTGCAACCAACGTTTGTTGGAAAAGGCAATCCCAAAAATCTGTGACCAAAAACGGTTCGCCGTCACCATGGAGTAGGTTTCTTCGGCTTGGGTGGGTTCAAAGGCGCGGAAAGTGTTGGCTTGTTCGCCATCTTCAAACAGGGTGTTTTCTACCGTCGCACCGTGAATGGCACAAAGAAGCGCACCGCCGAGAATCCCGGCAACGCCCATCATGTGGAAGGGGTTGAGGGTCCAGTTGTGGAAACCCTGGAGGAACAAGATAAAGCGGAAAATACCAGCGACCCCAAAGCTCGGGGCAAAGAACCAGCTAGATTGTCCGAGGGGATACATCAAGAAGACACTGACGAATACGGCGATGGGACCAGAAAAGGCGATCGCGTTGTAGGGTCGAATGCCGACGAGGCGGGAAATTTCAAACTGACGCAACATGAAGCCAATCAGACCAAAGGCACCATGGAGGGCGACGAAGGGCCACAGTCCGCCGATTTGGAACCAGCGGGTGAGGTTGCCTTGGGCTTCGGGCCCCCAAAGAAAGAGTAGGGAGTGACCGAAGGCATCGGCGGGGGAAGAAACCGCAACGGTCAAGAAGTTAGCACCTTCGAGATAGGAGCTAGCTAGACCGTGAGTGTACCAGGAAGTAACGAAAGTGGTGCCGGTGAGCCATCCGCCCAGGGCCATGAAGGCACAGGGAAAGAGCAATAGACCAGACCAACCGATGAAAACGAAACGATCACGCTTTAACCAGTCATCGAGGGCATCAAACAGGCCTCTCTCGACTGGGGCACGTCCGACTGCAATTGTCATGGGATTAAATCCTCTTGCTTAATAAACATCAAAGGCAAGATTTCTAAAAGAGGCGTTGTCAGTTTTTGCGTTATGGAATCCCATTGTCCTATAAGACGAGACCCTTGAGAACCGCAATTCTCAGACAAGTTTGGGGTTTTATACTGCCGACTAACGCCCCACCCCCATCAACGGCATGATTCCGATGAGAGGGTTACCTTTTTTTAAATCATGGGTAAGCCTAAATAGCTACTCCCAAGCGTTTCAACGTCGCCGTCAAAATGCACTTTCATTATTATTAGCAAAAAATTTACAAAATGACATATTCATTAGAGTTCTTCAAGAATAAGCAGACATGAGAGAATGAAGAAGCCCGAGTTACCAGTACGTATCATGGATCAGAGCTTTTTCAACCAAATTCTGCATCTGGTAGAGGCCCACCCACAACAGGGCAGAAGAATGATTGGCTT
>JBGSZT010000075.1:0-27780 GCA_041750255.1 Synechocystis sp. | reverse complement strand
AATTTAAGCTAATTTGAGCCAACCTTATTGAGAATTACTGCAATAACGATCCTTGAAAAGCTTATTCCTCCGTTGGGAACAGTCCTCAAAAATCAGGCTTGAAGTCAAAATGAGAATTGCTGATCGGAAGCCGTATGCAGTGAAAGCCGCACGTACGGATTTAACCGAGAGGGGCGAGGCGTAATAGCCTCCCTCGACTCTACCTAAACCCATTCTTCTGATAAAAAGAAGATTAGCCATTTTCAGGAAAATTTAGATGCCTTGGTCAGTGGGATTCTGAAAAGCTTTTTCTAGCTCTGGGCTAAGGGGTAGATTGAGGTTAACTTGCTTGGGTGGAATCGGTTGGGTAAACCATTGCTCATAAACTGATTTAATTTCCCCAGACTGCATCAAGGTTTTTAGAGTCTGGTCAATCACCGCTTTGAAGGCGGGGTCATCCTTGCGGAACATTAACCCGTAGGGCTCAACGGAAAGGGCAGAACCAACAATTTTGAAATCCTGGGGATTTTTGGATTGGGCAATCAAACCGGCTAACAGCACATCATCCATAACAAAGGCCGAGGCTCGCCCCGATTCGAGCATCAAAAAGGATTCTGCATGGTCTTTGCCGTAGAGATTTTTGAGCTTAAGGTCTTGTCCCTGTTGATTTTGTTTTATATAGCGATCCGAGGTGGTGCCAGTGGTGGTAACAACGGATTTTCCCTCAAGATCGGTGAGGTTTTCAATCTTGGAGTCTGCCTTAACTGCCATACGGACTGAGGTGATGAAATGGGCGATACTAAAGGCGACTTGCTTTTGGCGCTCACTACTATTGGTAGTAGAGCCGCATTCTAGATCTACAGTTCCATTGGCAATCAAGGGAATGCGAGTTTGGGAAGTAACAGGGCTGGTTTTGACGGTTAGGTTTGGTAACTTAAGTTCTTGCTTGATCGTATCCACAACTTTGAAGCAAAGATCTAAGGAATAACCAATGGGTTTTTGTTGATTATCTAGATAGGAGAAAGGAATAGAGGATTCCCGGATTCCTAGCACAATTTCACCAGAATCTTTTATTTTTTGTAGGGTTCCTTGGGGGGATTGCAGCGGCGTTTTTGTGTCACAGGCCGCGAGAAATAATCCTAGACTAGAGGCGATCGCCATCGCTACCATTGATTTTTGCATTAGAATTCTTTAATTCATAAATTTTCACCACTATAGCAATCCTAAAGGACACATCTGCCGATACTTTTTTTCTACATTCCGCAGGTTGCATTTAGTTTCCAGGCGTGCATCTGATTCAGCTTCGCTAAAGCTATTGAAATCCCGTGAGTCATGCTTCACAGTCTGGGACTTGTCTAAGTTGCAAAATATTAAGAAGGTAACGTGCTAACTAATTTAGATGAATTTTTCTCAGCCATCATTTCTATGACACAAGCACGAAAATTCAATATTTTGTTAGCTTTAAGCTTTCGCCATCAAACGTTCAGTTAAATTTTTAACTAATCTCCTATTTGCCTTGCACATTAACTCCTCTATATTTAATGACTGTATCTGGTATGTTCTTAACTTCTTCTGTGGACGATATAGAAGAATCATATTCAATGCCGCGATAGCATTTTGGTGATTTTTCAGTACTTTTTAATGGAACACCTGAAGTATTTAATTCATAGCCAATTCCACGATAATGAAGCCCCGTATTTTTATTGGTTATGGCTTCAGATTTAAAAAAAGAAATTCTTTCATCAAGACTTTGCCATAATAGTCGAGCAATAACAGCGACTAATATCAGTAAAACGATTTGAATTTCCCATGGTGCCAACAGTAAGCTTACTAATAAATTTAACAACGCAAAAATTGCCACTAAATGAGCAATATCATCATTAGAACCCAAGGTCTTATAACCGAAAATCAAACCAATGGTTAATGGTAATACAAATATAAATTCCATAGCTAGATAACCTTGCCTTTTGATAGTTTCTATGTGTTTCCGTAAGCAATAATACTTACGGCTATGCCGATAGGGAGTAAGTGTCAGGCAAAAGATTATATTTTCTTTTATTCTTTCAAAATGTAATTGGCAATACTTTCTTGGCAATGCTGATCAGTAGCAAAGTATTTATGATTTTAAAATGAGTTGATATAGTTGGCGGCGGGGGAATAGCTGGGACTTGCTTGGGATGGTTGACCGGCGATCGCCATCATTCAAGACGGTTTCAGTCTCGATCACTGGGATTAGTTGAAGGAAAGCAACTCCTACAAACAAATGCTCAATAAGTCAATCCATCACCAGGGACCAAGGGGCCCCTTTATCATTGGAATTATCACAAGGAAGCAAGTATGACTACTCAACGCTGGACAGATGAGATGCTAGACAAACTAGCCGAGGAATTGAAAGGGACTCAGCATTTAGTCGGACAAAACGCTGAAGCTATCCGAGACTTAAGACAGGAAACCAAAGAGCAAGGCATCCGTTTTTCTGCCTATCAGCAAGCCTCCCAATGGGTCGTAAACTTAGCCTTTGGCCTCTTAGCCACAGCCACTATCACTACCATTGTTAGCGCTGTCGTCCGCCGCTAGGTGGATAACCATTCCTTAAAGAAAAATGCCCCTAGAGCGTGATAGCCTGGGGCGTTTTTAGTGAGGTAACCATGAATTTATTTAGAAACATTTTTTTGCAGTCCCTGGGCGTTGGAACCTTACCGATCACCGGGATTAGTTGAAGGAAAGCCTGGACTGACCTTTGGAAAGAGTCGCTACAGGTTGTTTCAGTCCTGATCGCCGGGATTAGTAGAAGGAAAGTCTAATAAAAAAGTCGGAACTCCATGTATTGCATGGCTCAACCTCTACTGGTTAGGGGTTTTCTTTTTGCCTCGCCGTCTCCACCGAAATATCTGAGACACCAGAAATACCCAAATCGCCAAGATAACTGGGGCGATCGCCTCCCCAATCTCCTCTACCTCTTGGGGAGTTAATTCCCTTCCTCCCATCACCACCAAAAATACAGCTAATACTACCATCCCTATCAGCAAGACTAGTCCGGTGAAGTAGTGCCATAATCCTTCCTTCCAGCTTTCCCAGCTAGGGAACCAGTGAGGCAAAGCCGGATCATGTTTGCCCCATAGGAAGTAATGGATCAGGGTGTAATAAACCACTGGAAAGATCATTAAAAACGAAACCAGCCCCAGAAGTCCGAATGCTAATTGCTCAGTCAGCACTTGCAATCCGACCATCATCACCAGGGGAATAAAAGTAAGATTCCCGACGAAAGTGTAAATGCTGGTCAGAAAAACCAGCCAGGCAGTATTCAGCAAATCTCTAAAGGATGGAAAGCCCATAAATAATCTCCATGATTGCCCTAATTTTATGTGCTAATGATTGTGGAAAAATTGTTAATTCCCTGTGGAAGTTTCAGTCCCGATCGCCGGGATTAGTAGAAGGAAAGACAGGGCCCCTAATAATTGTTTGATTGCCGGGGGGGAGTTTCAGTCCCGATCGCCGGGATTAGTTGAAGGAAAGCGGGGAATCTTTCTCAGGATTAATCTTGACCCCTAAGTTTCAGTCCCGATCGCCGGGATTAGTTGAAGGAAAGTGAACCTAATCCTATCAGGGGCGATCGCCGGGATTAGTAGAAGGAAAGATAGATAACCTTCAGCCACTAGCTCTACAAATGCGTGTTTCAGTCCCGATCGCCGGGATTAGTTGAAGGAAAGGCAATCGTCGCGGCGGAACAGAGGGGGGGGCCTTGTTTCAGTCCCGATCGCCCAGGGCAAACGCATACCCAAAATGGTAAAGATAGGAATTTAGAACTAAGGAGTTAGCCATGACTCAAGTGATTGAATCATCATCGAAATTACTAGAGCACTTCCAGAATCTAGAAGATCCAAGAGCGTCAAATTTGCTGGAGCATAAGCTTCTAGACATAATTGGGTTAACAATCTGTGCCGTCATTTGTGGGGCAGATACTTGGGTGGATATTGAGGAGTATGGAAAAGCCAAAGAAAAGTGGCTAAAGAAATTTTTGGAATTAGCGAATGGCATTCCGTCCCACGACACAATTGCCAGACTGTTTGCCTCTCTAGACCCAGAAGCCTTACAGGAATGCTTTTTGAGTTGGGTTAAGGCCGTAGCTCAACTCAACGAGGGAGAAATCATCCCGATTGATGGCAAGACATTGCGTCGTTCCTACGGAGAAGGAGGAAAAAAGGGGGCAATCCACATGGTGAGCGCATGGGCAAGTCAAAATCACCTAGTGCTGGGGCAGGTAAAAGTGGATGAAAAATCGAATGAAATTACCGCCATTCCGCAACTCCTGAAAGTATTAGAAATAAAGGGATGCATCGTCACCATTGATGCCATGGGGGCACAAAAGGAGATTGCTGAGCAAATCATTAAACGTGGTGGGGACTATGTTCTGAGCCTCAAAGGCAATCAAGGGAATCTCCATGAGGATGTAGAACAGTTGTTTGACTGGGCTTGCGAGACTGAATTTCGCAATATTCCCCACGAGTTTCATCGGACTATTGATGCTGGCCATGGAAGAATTGAGATTCGCCGATATTGGCTCTTGGATAGTGTTGAACACCTCATTGATGCCCACCGATGGTCAGGACTGAAGCGGGTGGGAATGGTCGAATCAGAACGGCGCGTACCTGGAAAAACCCCGACGATTGAGCGTCGTTATTACTTGGTCAGTCTCGATGGGGGAGTGGAACGTTTCGCCCAGTCTGTTCGTAGTCATTGGGGTATTGAAAACCAGCTACATTGGATTTTGGATGTGGCTTTTAATGAAGATGCCTCACGGATTCGCAAAGATCATGCTCCCGCAAATTTTGCCCTCATTCGTCATATTGCTGTTAATTTACTGCGTCAAGACACCTCTGTTAAGGTTGGTCTCAAAGCAAAACGCCTCAAGGCCGGATGGGACAATGATTATCTCTCTCGCATTCTTGCCGCCTGAGTATGCGTTTGCCCTGCCCGATCGCCGGGATTAGTTGAAGGAAAGAAGAAAACATGCTAGAGAGCCGGACTGAATTTCCAGGGTTTCAGTCCCGATCGCCGGGATTAGTTGAAGGAAAGAAGCCATGGCGGCGAAGATGAAGCGTGATGCTTAGTTTCAGTCCCAATCGCCGGGATTAGTTGAAGGAAAGCATATTCTATCTCAAGTTTGATGGAGCAGATGGTGGGTTTCAGTCCCGATCGCCGGGATTAGTTGAAGGAAAGTCGTGGCTTGTGTGATAGCGAAGCTGAGCGGAAGTTTCAGTCCCGATCGCCGGGATTAGTTGAAGGAAAGCTAGCAGTTCTAAGGCTTCAAATATAAAAGGCTTGAATTGTTTCAGTCCCGATCGCCGGGATTAGTTGAAGGAAAGCTAGGAATAGTTAGGCTATTAGTAAGTAAAGCAATGTTTCAGTCCCGATCGCCGGGATTAGTTGAAGGAAAGCTAGCAGTTCTAAGGCTTCAAATATAAAAGGCTTGAATTGTTTCAGTCCCGATCGCCGGGATTAGTTGAAGGAAAGACTGCGTTCAATTATTAGCCGCCGTTGCATTAGATAATGTTTCAGTCCCGATCGCCGGGATTAGTTGAAGGAAAGAATCGTCTCATCGTATTCAAATTGAGCCAATGTATGTTTCAGTCCCGATCGCCGGGATTAGTTGAAGGAAAGACTTATTATTTACGTCATCAAAAATGTTATCCAAGTTTCAGTCCCGATCGCCGGGATTAGTTGAAGGAAAGCTGAGATTGATTCCACCCCCATTTGGGCGACTTATTATTGTTTCAGTCCCGATCGCCGGGATTAGTTGAAGGAAAGATCTAAGCCATACCGGTGTTGTGAACATTTTTTGAGTTTCAGTCCCGATCGCCGGGATTAGTTGAAGGAAAGATTTTTGGTACGGCAACTTCTATTTCTTCTGGTTCGTTTCAGTCCCGATCGCCGGGATTAGTTGAAGGAAAGGCTGGATTCAAAAGTGAGGTATCTAGCCGGCCTAGAGTTTCAGTCCCGATCGCCGGGATTAGTTGAAGGAAAGTGTGAGGGTCTTTCCCCATAGGCCATTCCAAGTTCGTTTCAGTCCCGATCGCCGGGATTAGTTGAAGGAAAGCAGAAGCATTGAAATGCGAGTAGGGAAGACCTTGAAGTTTCAGTCCCGATCGCCGGGATTAGTTGAAGGAAAGAGTTGTTGTGCCGGGAAGTCTGTAAAATTTGCTTGTTTCAGTCCCGATCGCCGGGATTAGTTGAAGGAAAGCCACCGCACTCAACGCCCCCAAACCGGCGGATAAGTTTCAGTCCCGATCGCCGGGATTAGTTGAAGGAAAGAACGGCGATCGCCATTTTGACCTTTATTTTGCAAGTTTCAGTCCCGATCGCCGGGATTAGTTGAAGGAAAGCAGGGGAGATAAAGTGGTATTTTTATTTCTAGAGTTTCAGTCCCGATCGCCGGGATTAGTTGAAGGAAAGTAATGAGCGGCACCTCTGTGGATGGCATTGATGCCGTTTCAGTCCCGATCGCCGGGATTAGTTGAAGGAAAGAAAAATCCCATCGGCCTGATGCTGGAGTGAGAGTTGGTTTCAGTCCCGATCGCCGGGATTAGTTGAAGGAAAGTCCGCCCTCCAGACCCCTTGCGGGGAAAGAAGTGGAGAACGGCCTTTGGCAAACCTTCCAAAATGTCCTTCCAAAATTCGCTAGATTCACAAAATAGTACGCAGTCGGAATGCGTGAAAGTATTGAATTTTCAAGGTTCACAAGTAATTTGGCAATCCCCCCAGGGAACAAGCCCCCGCTATGGGTGTGCCAAGCTCCAGGAGCCGACTTAAATAATAATACTACCAAGTTGCTCCGGTTGGGGAGTTCCATAAGTAATTGTCCGTTGCACCGTATTTTCATCCAACACATAAATACAAATTGCATCCTCATCGGGTTTGATCAACTTCTCCATCGCTGTCTGTAACTTGGCAAACTGCTTAGCCGACAAAAAACATTCAAATACACTAAACTGTCGCCATTTTCCATAGCCAGACAACAAATCAAACAAGCGAGTACGGCGCTTATTTCCGGGTTTCGTCGCGGGAACATCATAAATAATTAAGTAAAGCATTTATTCAGATTTCAGGCATCATTAAAATCGACGGATGGATCGTCGGATAACTATACTTTACTAATCCATCTCGGCAATTCTTTTTTTATCGTCTCTTTGAGTTCCCTAACCTCTTTAGCAGTCACTTCATTCCGCTCCTGTAAAAAATCATAGAACTTCTTTAAACTAGCCGCGTTTGATTTAATACTGTTTGCAGAGGCCCACATCGCTTTGCGAATAAACCAATAACTAAAATAGTAACTGACCTCGTCAATGCCATCCACAGGCCGTTTTGGCATTTCATACACAAGAAAATGATTAATGTAAAAATCAATGTTTCCATAGTGTTGATTAATGGTTTTTGTCGATAACCCCTTTTCAGAGAGCCAAACCTTAAAATCCTCCAGAACAGCCTCATTTTGCTGGCGAATTTCTTTAACCTGACGCTCATAATCATCGTATTCGCTCATAACAAATAACCCCAAAAAATTCCTTCAATCATTATACACAACAGTAAACAAGGAACAGGTCAAACCCTGAAATCTGAAATCTGTCACCTAATAACCAGCGGTTCATAAACCACCCCCTCCTGTAAATGCCGAGCCAACAGCCGTGCCTGAAGCTCGATCGCCCGTCGGTATGTACATTTATAATTAAAAATCGGATGCTTAAACTCACTCGACAGCTTGCGATCAAAGGCTCCCAAAAAAGTTTTACTCGCACTATCCGTTAAGCGAAACGCCCCCAAACTTTCCGTAAAATCATCAGGTTTAATCTCCTTTTGTTTCAACACCGTCAACACTACGCTATCCGCTACCAAAGCGCGAAATTCCTCCATTAAATCCAACACCATTGCCGGTTGTCCTCGGGTTGTTTCATGGAGAAAGCCAATATAGGGATCAAGCCCCGCAATATGAACCGCCGCCGTCACCTGAGTCCGCAATAATCCATAGCCAAAACTGAGCAGGGCATTGACCGGATCAGTCGGAGGACGCCGAAACCGCCCTGTAAATGTCCATTCCTCCCCCAACATTTCCTGCCAACTAGCAAAATATTCCCGCGCCGCTAATCCCTCAATCCCTCGTACTTGTTCCAAGGATTGTTGCTGCAACACCAATTTTTCTCGACCCTTCAGGGGATTATCTGATTGTCCCCGACGATAGAGTAAATTATATTGATTATGCACTTTTCCCTTGACAAAAGTCTTGACAATATCCAACCGCTGAATTGCATCTTCATGGGCACGAAACTGAGCCAACCGTAACTGACCATTGCGGGACTCACTCGGTAAAGCCGAGCCAACATACTTGCCAAATTGGGTCAAGTAATGGACAGGTAAACCCAGTTCTAAGGCATAACCCAATGCCTCTCCTGTAACACTGGGATAACCCAATAAAACAATATCTTCAAGGGTTTGGGCCGGAATCGGTTGCTTTTTCCAGCTACCATCTTCTTGTTTAAGAGCCACATGAAACGCTTCATGTTTTTTGCTGAGGACAGCATCGGGTTGAGTTAAATAGAGTGTTGACATAATTAATGATTTTTGGTGAGTTGTTTAATTTCTTTGGGAAGACAAAGGCATTTCAAACTACAATCTCTACATTTTTTTTGATTTGTAATGGGAGCTGGAATCTTTCCTGATACTGCTGAATGAGCCGCGAAGATTGCTTGCTCTGTTTTAGCACGCAAACTTTCGGTAAACTCCACCTGTTCACGGCGACGATTTCCATAATAAAATATTTCTCCATACGGAATACATTGCCCAGTGTTTTCCTCCAAACAAAGGGCCGCCGCACACAATTGAAAATGATCATTTAAATGCTTACCCATCTTGCCCTTTTTGTATTCCAAGGGAATCAATAAACCATCGGTTTCTTCCACCGCATCAATAATGCCCTTCACCATCAGGCGATCGCTCCAAACCCATTGTTGACGGTAAATACGGGTTTCTCCTTCAATTGATGTTCCCGCTTCATTAATATTGCGATGAAGATGGTTGCCTCGGATAATATGCTCATTAATTTCCATTTCGCCCAGGACATATTCTAGGTAAAAGCGTCGGTGGCAATATTCCCACGCATTTAAATAAGCTAATGGTAAATAATTATCCATAATTGTTAACTGAAACCTGTCCCATACCCATCGGTGTTTTGCGTCCTACGCCAGCATAAAAAGCAAAATCAGCTAATGTGTTAATCTGCTTAATCGTTTGGGGATCAACCTCGCCCAAAAGGCTAAAATTAATATCGCCCACACAGCCAATAAACTTACTGCGTTGATCATTTACTATTTCTGTTTTAATACCAAAAAAGCTGGGATAAATACAGTCAAAACTTGTGTCATTAAACGGATTACCACTATAGCAATTCCAACGTTTTAATAAACTGCGAAAAACGGAGTCCCGATCCGGTAGTGCGGAATCAAATTGGGTTTGCCGAAATGCCGTTGGTGTACAAAACGTAAAAATAATTTTTTTTGCCCGTTGAGATGTTTGACTATCCGTGCCATCCAGGGCTTGTTCATAGAGTTTTTCGTAGGAAATATAGTTTGCCCAAGGCTGTTGGGGTTGGGGGTTAGACAAAATACTGACCAAATCTAACGCCGTTGAGCCTAATTGCCAGGCCTGATTCCGATTCATATTCAGCTAAAGCTGGGCTAATTTGCCAAATAGGGCATCATCTAACAACGTGATTCGCCACCAGCAAGGGGTTCCAGGGGCGATCGCCTGTCGGTAACTCCATTGCAGCAATTTACGATTGAGTTTTAACTGTAATGGACTGAGAGTAAAGGCCTTTTCCGTTTCCTGCTGATGGAGGGAATTGCCCAACTCTTTATCAACAGAACTCACTAAATCAAGGAATAAAGCATGGAGATGACGACCGCTTAGGTGGGTAACTGGGATAGGCGATCGGGGTACAAAATTAACGACTAAACTGTAGGGCATGGGTCACCAAATAATTGGAAAATCACAGGAAATTTTCATGCTTCTCTCATCCAATAATCATCAGACAAAGGTTCATGAAAAGCCTCTGACACAACATAAGAATCTCGATGTAACCCAGGAATTCTTTGTTTTTTCGACTCTATTGGTGAATTCATTTTTTCTTGTGCCGACTGTAGGAGTTGGGCAGCAAGTTGGATTTGTTCTTGGGTTGGTAAGGCCTGAGCTTCACGTAAAATTTCTTGAATATTCATGATTTTTCTTGAGAGATAAGGAATCAAAAACAATATTGAAGATTACAGGGAATCTTTAACTCAGAGTGTCCTTCAATTGTATAGAAATCACCAACCAAACGAACATTCTGAATTAGACTTACGGGGGGCATATTGATAGTGTCAAAACTCAACACTTGGTTATTGGTCATGGTGTCCAATGGGTTTAACACCCCAGAAAAGATAAATTCTTGCGCTTTACGTTGTTGGGAAATATGAAGAGTTTCAGTTGTCAACTCAGCTTTAGAAGCCCATTTACCCAACCTAACCCAGCGGGGAAAGTCTAACGGCGATCGGGCAATGACAAAAAATTCAAACTCACTTTCCGGTGCAATTTCCTTCGTTCTGCCAAAACTGGGAATATTTTTAGAAGTGGGTTTCATTTCCACATGGTAATGGTTATCAGCATATTTCCAGGTATTTAAAACCGAAGTGTGACGTTTTGCCCGTGCTGGAGTAACATAAATTCCCTGTTGATTTAAAGGGGTTAAATGCTGTTCATATTTTGGCACTTGTTCAGCGCAAAAATAAGTGTAGGCATCTGCTTCCGCCGCAACGGTGTTATGGCGGGGATTATCCACCAAGCCTAGAATATAAGCTAGGGCATAATTATGAATAACGGCTTCGGTTTCGTATAGTCTCCCAATTTCACGGGTGGCGAAATAGAGACTATCATGAAGCTCTAACGTACAGCGATAAATGATAGTCATCTGATTTCACCTATTTGGTTTTAACTTTTTTGATGTATTTGTCGTAGTAAGCCTTTGACTGTTCATCGGCATTTTTCAAAATAGATACAATTCCATCTTCTGAACTAATCAACGCTTTTGCTTCTGTTAATAGAGGTTCAAAACTGTCGCCAATTAAATCGGTGTGAACAAGAGATTCTTCTGTCATTAGATTGGCGATCGCCGTTTTAGCGGCCTCAATTACCTCAGATTCTTGGAGCGGATCAGGAGGATTAATTTGATTTTGGCCAGTCATCAGATCGTAAATTGTCTGAGTCCAACGTAAATTACTGACAATTTCTCCATCAGCAAAAATTACCCCAATCAACTCATTGCGTAATCGTCCAGTGCGGGTGGTTTGTGCCCCATAATGACGAGTCCGTAAAATGTTATTGATCACATAAAGAAAGGTTGCTTCCGTGGGATCTTTAAGGGTAACAATGCTGGGAAAAAATACCTGGGGACGAATATGATCTTGCTGATTGATACGGCTAGTGACCGCCCCTTGTTTACTCATTGTGCCGCTTTCATAGGGGGCATTGAGGGTAAAGGTTTCATGGGATTCATCAAACGGGGTGATTGAAAAAGCTGTATCCACCACCACTTTCGATTTTTCCGATCCTGAATCACCAATGGCAAACCCATACACAATACAATCCGGGTTATTCATGGCGAATTTTTCGTTATATTCGCATTCCTCCGCCGTCATGAATTCATAATTCCGTAACAGTTCCCGACCGACTAAACGCTCTGGGGTGGACTGCTTGCGTTTAAACATTACCAAACGACTCATCAAGCTTTTATCTTGAACACCAGCCGATACCCGCGCTTTGTTTAACTCACCATCAGTTTGAAATAGGGGATAGGATTCCGTTACCCGAATGGTCAAAAAGTGGACATATTTTCCCATCGGTTTGCTGGGAATTTCCGAGTGAAAAAAGTTGGGCTTGATCGATTTAAGTAGAGACATAATTGACCTAAGTAATGTGTAAACTAACCAGTTAAAAAACATGAGCAGATAATCAGATTAAGGCAAGAATCAGGTTTTAAGGGCCTGAACCAAAATCCGCATTAACTCTTCTAAATCTTCAGGAACCCGATAACTTTCTAATCCCTGAATAACGTGCTTTTCTGTACGCTGAAGTTGGGCGAATTCCCAAGATTTTCCCGTGGTAACAGCCCCCAATAGTTGGGGTTGAGATTTATCTTCGAGCCAAACATCAAGGGCAATTAATTCAGCAACTAATTGGGTCATGCCAAAATCTAAGTCCTCCCGTTTTGCCTCTACGATTAATAAGTCCTGGTTAGATTCCAAAAAGTAATCTAAAACACCCTGTAACCGTTGATTAACCTTAATAGAGTATTCAATTTCTAGCTGGGCTTTGGTGTAATAAACTAAATCTAAAATCACTGGAGAAATTAGGACTTCTCGCCGTGAAGCTTCACTGGATAAACTAATGTAAGGTTGGGTCTCAAGAATTCGTTTACGGGTTTCTTCTAGCCGACTTAATCCCCCAAAGTAATGGGGTAAATTCAGTTGCTTACGCTCGAAACTATAACCAAATTCTTGGGTAAGATTACGACAGGATAGTTTTAGCTCAAAAAATTTACTAAACGTATAACTTTCGTTGGGGTTTAATGTTTTAGGCATTATTCTTCCTCCACAATTCGTTGAGAGTCTTTTTCGGCTTTGCGGTCTTGATTTTCTTGATCCTGTGCTAGGCGATAGAGAAATTCGCAGGTATCCCGGATTAAATTGATTTGTTTGCCTGCTAAACGGGCACGATCGCCTTTGAAGCCTTTAGTAAATACCTCTAACACGAAATACTGAGCAAATTCATAGACCTTTTGACGTTCCTCTTCTCGATCATGAATAACCCAGCGCCCTTCCGCCGTAGAAGAACGCACCCGATCCATTAACTTGCAAACTCGGGCAGCAACTAAATCTACTAATGTGTCCTGGTCACACAGACAACTATCGGCGTTGAGAATGACATTAGCCGCTTCATCAACGGGTTTAAGTACAGCGTTAGCTTTGGGACTATAAGACTTATTGGCTCGATAAAACTCACGGTAAAGCCGGGTTAATTCTTTGGGATGATTCATCAGAGATTTTGGGGTTAAGTGAAGGTGTTCAAAGACACTTTGAGCATCGGGTTTGAAGGTTACATAGGGGTCAAAACTGGGATAAAAATGGTAGGTGTAAAGCTGAATTTTGCTAATGGGTGGCGATTCCGAGTCCTTGCCCCGTCGCCACTGGCTTAGGTAACTAAACACATGGAGCGGGTTAGATTGAATATCCTTAGCGAGTTCCGTCAATTTGCCCCAGTTGGCGTCATAACCGCCCTTGCCGCGTTTGGGATTCACATCAAGGTGAATGGCGTAGGCTGCAGTTAGGGCTTTCAGGGGAGCCGGATGCAACTGCCCTTGCTCATCTGTCCAGCCTTCAAGGATATAGTCCAAACGAAATCGCTCTGCGCCGGTCAGCACTCGAAAGGCTTGGGGGGCGCTGTCGAGAAATACGGTTTCTTCAAATTCTGTCCCATCATTAAAAGGGGGAATTGGCGATTCAGACACCACAGTTTTGACATCTAAAATCATCGGTAATGTAAAAGCTAACCAAGTCGGCATTACCCAGGATTCCGTATCCGTGGGGTCTCGCCCTGGGGGGAGGGCAATGAAATAAAAAGTAAGGGGTTGATCTTCGGGATAAGACAGTTTAAAAGTGCGATCCTTTTTATAATTGGGATCGTTTTCTGGTAATTTTTGCTTGGCTTGTAAGTCTTCATCCATCAATAGAAAATCAACGGATTGAAAGTTATCCTTACTCAAATCAATTTCGGAATTTTTACTAATAAAATGATTTCGGAGTTCGGTATCAAAGCGAGTCTGGGCAATTTTCAAATAAGCTTGTTGTAAAAACTTGTTAGTTTCCGGGGTGAAATAATAGGTGGGATAGAAATAGAGATAGCGATATTTACCATCTTCAAAGCGTTTGCCTACAGCTTGAGTTTGGTTCATAAGAATTTGCCGGAGCATCATCTCAATGCCAGCAATGCTAGAAATATTGCGCTTTGCATTTGATCCCCCTAAATGCTGTTTATTGGTATAAACTTGCGGTGTAAATAAAACAGCCGATTCCATTTGTTCCGTAACAGAATAGGGCGAATTGGAAATAGAGCAAATCAAGCTTTTACCTCGGCCAGACTTTTTAGCCATTTGATAGGCATGTAATTCCTTTAGGAAAATCTCAACTTGATCACTGCTGGAAATTACAGACTGCTGAGGAATCATTACCACCCTTTTAACCCAGTCCCGAATATCCTCCCAGCCATCTTCAATTGAATACTGTTCAATCACAGGTTCAATTAAATTCGCTACAAAATCAATCAGTTTTTGAGCACTTTCTCGAATATCTTCTAAACCGGGATTTTTTTCTAGGTATTTAGTAGCCAAATAATACCATTCATAGGGAACACCTCCTGTATTGCCTTTTAGCTTATTCTCCTTTAAAGATTCATTGATACGCTGGATAGCACGCACTTGAGGAAGATAGTCGGTCAAACCCCAAAATTCTATTACTTTTTCGACAATTTCACTGGGTTCTAGGGTGACTTTTGGTAATGCGGATAAACTTTTATTCTTTTTGCGGTCTCGCTCCTGTTGTTTGTAACTTGTTTGTAACTGTTGATGGCGATCGCCCCAAATTTTACGGCAAATGGTATCGCCAAATTCCGCCAGTTGATCCATGCGGATATCATTCATAAGCTCAAAATTATCTTGATCGGATAACACCCCTAACTTTTGAAACTCCTGTAGCTTTTCTGTCCGGGCAGGAGCAACGGATTTCTTGTTGCTGGTTAAGATTTTAAGGGTTGCATCAAGGGCAATTTCCATTAAGCCTCGTTCATCACAAAATAAAGTGTAATAATCAGCATATTTCATCCCTTTTCCATCTCGACTAAAGCCCGTCTGTCGTGCTTTTAATTGTTGAAAACAGAGGCGTTTAATCTTTTTAACGACCAAATCACCAACTCCTTCGGTGGGAATATCAGGTGCATTGCGGAATTTTAGATAAATCACCCCTGTGGGTAAATAAAGTAACGGTTCGTAAAAGGTTTCTTCTTCGGTGTTAAGACTTTTATAAAGATCCATTACTGCATTATTAACAACGTTAGTTAAAACCCCTCGATTTTCAGCTAAATGATGGTAAGTCAAACTCAATTGCCCATTGCTCAAACCGTGCATTAATTCTTTAAATCTTGTCTTGCTGACATCTTGGGGGTGTTTGATAATTGAGGCAAAAGAATCCGCTAAGCAGGTTAAGTCAGTCAGTTGTCTTAATAATTTAGGATGGGTTTTAGGATTTAAACCAAATTCAGAAAAGTTCCAGTTAGTGTCCCAACGTCTTTGGGCATTGCAAATTAAAACCGTTAGATCATCTAAATAGTCCTGGTAGGTACCAGGATTTTCTGGATCAATAAATTTATGCAGTTCCAATTCTAAAATTTTTTGCTCAATAATATTTTGTTGTTCTCGAATATCAAGCTTACGGCAATCCTGGAGGACATCAGGAAATTTTTCAAAATCATGGAGAATAAACCCGGCAATGGTTAACCGCCGCTCAAATTCTTCGACGTAACGCCCAATGGTGGTATCTAGTTGTTCTAATCGTTGTTCAATTTGATTAGCGGGAAATAAACCATTTAATAAGTGAGTATTAAGGGATTGATCGGCGGCATTATCCCTTCTGACTTTTTCTTTGCCTTCTGCTAATCGTTGAGCATCGAGATCATCAAAAAATTTCCCTCCCTTGGCTGTAACACCAATCGCCACCTTTAATAAGTTAGGCAGGACGATTTTGGCAAAGTCAGCCATTACTGAGTCATTGGTGTTTGAGTCCTGAATCGCCTTTCGCAATAACTTAAGGGTTAATAACTCTCGTTGCCGAGGTTCAATCTGACGATCGCCTTCAGTGCCCAAATCAAATTCATTAGGGTCGAAGTTATCTGAATCATTGTCAGTTGCTTCAAATAAGTTAAGTTGTTGGCTTTGATTTCTTGGCATAAAGGTTTGTCCTCAAAATAAGTACGAAAACTTCGAGAAAAAAGGGGAAATCTATCATAACTAAATTTTCCCCATATTGAATTTTTACTGAAGATTTTTAGGCAGCTTCTTGATAATCAAAAAATTGCTTATTATCTTGTGATTCTAAACTCAGATCTAGTTCTAGCTGTTTATAAACAACTTTTGTATGAGGTTTAAAAAACAGTAGACTTTCTGAGTGAGATTCAACTTCAGAAGAAGTGTAATCATCGAGATCGAATAACTCTAGCTGTCTGTACTCTGTCATTTGGCATTTCTCGTATAGAGTGGATCGCCGTGATAACTGTTGTTAATCTCTTGGGGTCGAATTCCCCGCCGCTTGCGGCGCTAAAATAAATAAATGAGTGAGTATGTTCATAAAAGCCATAACGTAACAGTTTTGCTATACCATCTAGTTTTTCCAGCGAAGTACAGAAGAGCCGTATTTGATGAAAGAGTAGATATCGTACTCAGAGAGGTCTGTCTAGAAATAGAGAAAAGGTATGAGTTAAAGTTTTTGGAGATTGGGGCAGACAAAGACCACGTACATTTCTTAGTGCAGTCCGTACCGACTTACAGTGTAACAAAGCTAGTGACGATGATTAAGAGCATAACAGCAAGAGAAATTTTGAAAAAGATACCAGAAGTAAAAAGGCAACTATGGGGGGGAGAATTTTGGAGTGATGGTTATTTTGCTAGCACAGTAGGCAAGCATGGAGATGAAAGAACTGTAGCTAAATATGTAGAAAAGCAAGGAAAGGAATATCTACAATTGCACCAAGACTTCCAGCTGAGTCTATTTTAATTCTGATACCCCGCTGCTTGCGGCGGGGTAGTTCATTCATAATTTTAGCTATGCTGACCCGATCAATTCCAGTGTGAGTGACAAATAGGACATGAGCATTGGCTTTAGGCTGTCGGGAACAGGAACTCATGGAACAATCCTGCGGATTTACCTGAAGATCTTTGAACCCGATTCAGCCTATCAAAATCAAGATCCCCAGAGGGCTCTCAAGGATTTAATCGAGATCGCCGATGAGTCAGCTCATATCCATGAGCTGACTAGGAGAAGCAAACCCACGATCATTGCCTGATTGATGAGGATATTCAAAAATATCTTCCCCTGTTAGTTTCAGCAAATTCAATGGAGCAAATTATGGCCACTACCATTCAGACCATTCATGCCAGAGAGATTCTTGATTCTCGTGGCAATCCAACTGTTGAAGTAGATGTGACATTACAAGATGGCAGCAAAGGTCGAGCGGCTGTTCCCTCTGGAGCTTCTACTGGAAGCCGAGAAGCTTCCGAACTAAGGGATGGTGACTCGAAGCGCTATGGCGGTAAGGGGGTTCTCAAAGCGGTTGCCAACGTTAACACAACCATTGCCGCTGCCTTGAAAGGGACAGATGCAACTGACCAGAGTGGTGTCGATACCAAAATGCTAGAGCTAGACGGTACAGAATTCAAGTCCAATCTGGGTGCAAATGCGATCTTGGGCGTTTCCATGGCAGCTGCTCGTGCTGCTGCTGCATCTCACCAGCTCTCCGTCTTTCGTTATCTGGGCGGTGAAGAGGCGACTCTACTACCAACTCCCTGCTTTAACATTCTCAATGGTGGAGTTCACGCCGATAACAGCGTTGATTTTCAGGAATATAAGCTAGTTCCCGTCGGTGCTCCCACTTTTGCTGAAGCGTTGCGCATGGGGGCAGAGGTCTACCACGCACTGAAATCAATTTTGAAACAAAAAGGCTACAGTACTGGGGTCGGCGATGAAGGCGGCTTTGCCCCTGACCTCAAGTCCAATGTAGAAGCCATCGAGCTGATTCTAGAAGGAATTGACAAGGCGGGATACCAATCCGGCGACGAATTGGCGATCGCTCTCGATCCGGCAACCAGTGAACTGTGGCGAGAAGGTGGTCACTACGAATTTTTCAAATCTGACAAGAGCCACAAATCTTCCTCAGACATGATTGATCTATGGGAAAGCTGGATCGACCAATACCCGATTATCTCCTTAGAAGATGGTCTGGGAGAAAAGGACTGGGAAGGCTGGCAAGAATTGACCGAGCGATTGGGCGCTCGTATTCAATTAGTGGGTGATGACATTTTTTGTACCAATCCCAAAATTATTCAGGAAGCGATCGACAAAGGTGTAGGCAATGCCTCTTTGATTAAAGTTAATCAGATTGGGTCTGTCACCGAAACATTAGAAGCGATCAAAACAGCTCGCTCTGGTGGTTATACCGTCTATATCAGCCACCGCTCCGGGGAAACTCCCGATGATTTTATTGCCGATTTGTCCGTTGCGACAAACGCTGCCCAACTAAAAACAGGTGCGCCCTGCCGGGGCGAACGGTTAGCCAAATATAACCAGTTGCTCCGCATTGAAGAAGAACTTGGCACTCGCGCTCGTTATGCAGGATGGACAAATTTTAAGAAAAAGTAGCTTACATAACCCATGCTCATCCTGATAAACGTGATTGAGAGATTAGAAGTATGAATGATGAAAAATTAAAATTTGAAGTATCCGAAGATGTTAAAGCACTGATCCCAGAGGAAAAGTTGACATCAATCATCGAGATGTTTATACAACTTGACTCGAACCAAGATGGCAAAATCGAAATCGATGAATATCTTAACTTTGCCCTGCTAAAGGAGAAGATTCGTCTGACCAAGGAGTTTGAAGCTGTAGATAGAGACAAGGATGGATGTATTGAGTTTGAGGAGTTTGTTGTTGCGACTGAACCTAACTTCCCGATTCTCAAAAAGTTCCGTGAACTAGACATTCAGCATAATGGACTTCTTTCCCTTGAGGATGCAATTAACATTGCCGATCGCCTGGTCTTGCCCCTCAAGACCGAGCAAATCAAAACCATTATCAAACAAGTTGATCGCGATGGTGATGGACAAATCACCTACTACGAGTATCTAGGGGCGATCTCTCATATCGGATTCCAGTAATTCGAGTTCCAATACTTGTTGGTAAAGCAAAACAAGCTATCAATGTCGCTAGGGCTAGTCTCCTATTAAGCCTATGATTATCTCAATCGCTCTCTCCTCTCCTGTTAGCAAGAAAATCCAACATCAGGTTGAAGTCCTTTTCCCAACCACAGACCAAATTCCAGAAGCATTCCGGCTCCAGACTCCGATCAATCAGCGAGAGTATTTGGTCAACGGGGAACTACGTTACTGGGATGGCGATGTTGAAGAGGGAATTTCTCCGATTCACATCCAAACCGATCAAGGATTGATACCCGCTAAAGTCGGGCATTTCCCCTTACTTTCCGAGCAGGAATCCTTGGCAGCCCTAAACGCTGCTGTTACTGCCTACAATCGAGGTCGTGGGGTGTGGCCAACCCTGTCCGTTGCTCAACGGATTGAGCATTTGCAAGACTTTGCCTATCGGATGCAAGACCGGCGAGATGAAGTCGTAAACATCCTGATGTGGGAGATTGGCAAATCCTACGCCGATTCGCAGAAGGAATTTGAGCGTACCCTGGACTATATCCGCGACACCATCGATGCCCTAAAAAATCTTGATCGCGTCTCTTCTCGGTTTGAAATTGTCGAGGGAGTCATTGGACAAATTCGGCGAGCGCCCTTGGGTGTGGTGTTGTGTATGGGACCGTCCAACTATCCCTTGAACGAAACCTTCACCCTACTGATTCCCGCTCTAATTATGGGGAATACCGTAGTGGTCAAAACGCCCCGACCTGGCACCTTACCCCTCTATCCCTTGCTGGAGGCTTTTCAGAAAGCGTTTCCTCCCGGCGTAGTCAATATTATCTATGGTTCTGGACGCACCGTGACTCCGCCCCTGATGGCATCTGGTTTAGTCGATGTGTTTGCCTTCATTGGTTCGAGTCGGGCAGCCAATAGCTTAGAAAAGCAACACCCCAAACTTAACCGCCTCCGCACCATTTACGGATTAGAGGCAAAAAATCCTGCCATTATCCTGCCCGATGCTGACCTCAATTTGACCGTTAAGGAATGTATTTTAGGAACGCTTTCTTACAACGGGCAACGGTGTACGGCATTGAAGATCCTGTTTGTGCATCGCCAGATTGCTGAAGCGTTTATCGAACAATTCAGGTTGGCGGTGAATAACCTCAAATTTGGGATGCCTTGGGATGAAGGGGTGACGCTAACACCTCTGGCAGAACCCGGTAAGCCTCAATACCTGACGGAATTGGTGGAAGACGCTAAAAAATTCGGCGCGGAAGTAGTCAACGCTGGAGGGGGAACGATGAGGGAAACGTTTTTCTACCCAGCCGTAGTCTATCCCGTTACGGCTCAAATGCGTTTATACCATGAAGAGCAGTTTGGTCCGGTGATTCCCGTGATGCCCTATGACGATTTGGAAACCCCCATCGACTACATCGTCAATTCCGACTACGGTCAACAGGTCAGCATTTTCGGTCAAGATACCGAGGCGATCGCTGCGCTGATCGATCCCTTAGTCAATCAAGTCTGCCGAGTCAACCTCAACAGTCAGTGTCAAAGGGGACCTGATACCTTCCCCTTCACAGGTAGGAAGGATTCGGCAGAAGGCACATTGTCGGTGAGCGATGCTTTGCGATCATTCTCAATCAGGACGCTGGTTGCCGCTAAGGAAACTGACTTAAACAAATCTTTGATCACTCAAATCCTGAAAGAACGCCAATCTAATTTCTTGTCAACTGACTTTATTCTCTGAATCTGCAATTGTACCCTTACTACTAATTAACGAGGCTTATATGAATACCAATAAACTATGGCAACGCTACGAAGACTGGCTTTACTATCACGAAGGTCTAGAATTGTATCTGGACATCAGCCGGATGGGGTTTGATGATGCTCTGATAGAGACGCTTAAGCCTCAGTTTGCA
The DNA here is from genome assembly GCA_041750255.1 of Synechocystis sp. Lineage (GTDB taxonomy): Bacteria > Cyanobacteriota > Cyanobacteriia > Cyanobacteriales > Microcystaceae > Synechocystis. The sequence goes on along the minus strand of JBGSZT010000075.1, from coordinate 6,837 downwards.
AAGGCATTTCAAGCCATGGCGGCCCTAGAAGGAGGCGCGATCGCCAATCCTGATGAAAACCGTCGTGTCGGTCATTACTGGTTGCGAAATCCGGAACTCGCTCCCCCTGAATTACAAAGAGAGATCGTCGAAACCCTAGCGGCGATCGCGGACTTCACCCAGAAAGTGCATGAGGGTACGATTTATCCGCCCGAAGCTCCTAAGTTTACCGATATTCTCTCCATCGGTATAGGAGGTTCGGCCCTAGGCCCAGAATTTGTGTCAGAGGCCCTCGCTCCCGATTTTCCGCCCTTGGCGATTCATTTTATTGACAATACCGATCCCGCCGGCATTGATCGCGTCCTCAATCGTTTAGGCGATCGCCTCAAAAGTACCTTAGTAATTATTACCAGCAAATCCGGTGGAACGCCTGAAACGCGCAATGGAATGTTGGAAGTCAAGCACGTTTACGAACAACAGGGGCTAAATTTTCCCGCCCATGCGGTTGCCATCACCGTTCCTGGCAGCAAAATGGACGAACTGGAACGACTCGAGGGCTGGTTAGCTGAGTTTCCCATGTTCGATTGGGTCGGAGGACGCACATCGGAAATGTCGGCGGTGGGGCTATTGTCCGCTTCGCTCTTGGGCATTGACATTTATTCTTTGCTAGCAGGGGCAAAGGAAATGGATGAGGCGACCCGCATTCCCAGTCTCAAAGAAAACCCTGCGGCGTTGTTAGCTCTGGCTTGGTACGCGGCGGGAAATGGCAAGGGCGAAAAAGATATGGTGGTACTACCCTATAAGGATAGCTTGTTGTTATTTTCTCGCTACCTTCAGCAGTTAGTAATGGAGTCCCTCGGCAAAGAAAAGGATTTAGACGGAAATACCGTTTACCAAGGGCTGGCGGTTTATGGCAATAAGGGATCAACAGATCAACACGCCTATGTGCAACAACTCCGAGAAGGTGTTCCCAACTTCTTTGCGACCTTCATTGAAGTCCTAGAAGACCGAGTCGGTGAATCCATTGAAGTGGAGCCGAAAGCGACTTCTGGAGATTTTCTTTCAGGCTTTTTACAGGGAACTCGTCAGGCTCTCTATGAAAATAAACGGGATTCCATTACTGTCACCATTCCCCAGGTCAATCCCCGTACAGTCGGGGCCTTAATCGCGCTCTATGAAAGGGCAGTAGGACTCTATGCTTTTCTGATTAACGTCAATGCCTATCACCAACCAGGGGTAGAAGCCGGGAAAAAAGCCGCCGCATCGGTCTTGGATCTGCAACGTCGGGTTTTATCTGCTCTAGAAGACGCTTCTCAACCCTTAGAATTAGCTGTTTTAGCAGAGAAGGCAGAGGCAAGGGAACAGATTGAAACGGTATATAAAATTCTGCGCCATTTGGCTGCTAATCAACGGGGAGTTAACTTAGAGGGGAATTGTGCTAAACCTTCTAGCCTGCTAGTTTCCCTTCATTAGACTTCTTGCGGAATCGGGTTTAATATTCCTAAATCCCCTTTTCAAAGAGTTACTTGCTCAAATTCACAAGCGGTCTGCCAACTTAATTTAATTGGATATTTTGATGATGAAAGTCGTATTTTTCAGTAGTAAATCCTATGATCGCCAATTCTTTGAGGCGGCTAATAGGAACTATCATCAGGACTTGACTTTTTTTGAGGTTCAACTCAATCCTGACACCGCTATTTTAGCTAAAAAATTTTCAATTGTTTGCCTGTTTGTTAATGATTTAGCCAATGCTGCAACGTTGGAAATTCTAGCGGCCAATGGCACTCGTTTGTTAGCTCTGCGATCAGCGGGATTTAATCAGGTTGATCTCAAAAAAGCGGCAGAATTGGGGATAAAAGTGGTACGAGTTCCCGCCTATTCTCCCTACTCTGTAGCTGAACACGCCGTTACTTTAGTTTTAACCCTCAATCGTAAAATTTACCGAGCCTACAATCGAGTCCGAGATGATAATTTTTCTCTTGACGGTTTGCTGGGATTTGATCTTCATGGTTGTACAGTAGGGGTTATTGGTACAGGCAAAATTGGGATGGTTTTTGCTCAGATTATGCAGGGATTTGGCTGCCAACTATTGGGTTACGATGCCTATCCTAATACTCAATTTGAGACCATTCTAAAGGCTAGTTATGTTTCATTATCGGAACTTTTAAGCCGTTCGGATATTATTTCTCTACATTGTCCTTTATTACCCGAAACTCATTATTTAATCAATGCTAAAACTATTGAGCAAATGAAAAGAGGGGTGATGTTGATCAATACCAGTCGCGGCCATTTAATTGATACTCAAGCCGCCATTGAGGGAATCAAATCAGGTCAAATTGGCTATCTGGGGGTTGATGTTTATGAACAGGAAGATGGGCTTTTCTTTGAGGATCATTCTGATAATATTATTCAAGATGACACCTTTCAATTGTTGCAATCTTTTTCTAATGTGGTGATCACTGCCCATCAAGGCTTTTTTACTCGCAATGCCCTGACCGCGATCGCCGATACCACGTTGGCGAATATCACTGAATTTGAACAGGGAAAACCCTTAACCCATGAGGTGATTTATCAACCCCCTATTCCTGTCACGATTTAACGTTAGCGTTCTCTCTTTTACTTGAAGTCAACTTTTTTGTCAATTTTTTATCGGAGAAAATTTTTAATGGTTAACATTGTTCCAAACACCATTCAGATTGAAGATGATCGCACAGGGATTAGTATCGAAACCCTGAAGCGTGCCTTTCTGGATAACCTGTTTTATATTCAAGCTAAGTTTCCTAAAATTGCCACCAAACAGGACTACTACATGGCCCTGGCCTTTACGATTCGCGATCGCCTGTTGAATCGTTGGCTGCATACGACCCAGACCTACCTTGAAAAATCACCGCGCATGGTGGCCTATCTCTCGGCCGAATTTTTGATGGGGCCGCATTTAGGCAATAACCTAATCAATTTAGGGCTATATGACATTGTTAAACAGGCGATCGCCGAATTGGGGTTAGACCTCAACGAACTATTAGAACAAGAAGAAGAACCGGGTTTGGGCAATGGGGGCTTAGGTCGCCTGGCAGCCTGTTATATTGACTCCCTAGCAACCCTGGAAATTCCGGCGATCGGCTACGGCATCCGCTATGAATACGGTATTTTTGACCAGGACATTAAGGATGGTTGGCAGGTCGAAATCACCGATAAATGGTTACGCTACGGTAATCCTTGGGAAGTTGCCCGTCCAGAAGCGCAATTAGACGTGAAATTTGGCGGACATACGGAAAGCTACACCGATGACCAAGAGCGTTATCAGGTGCGTTGGGTTCCCTATAAAGTCGTCAAAGGGGTTCCCTACGATACGCCGATTTTAGGATTCAATACCAATACCGTTAACACGCTCCGTCTCTGGAAAGCCGAGGCTCCTGAATCCTTCGATTTTGAAGCCTTTAATAAAGGCGATTATTATGGGGCAGTTCAGGAAAAAAGTGCCTGTGAAAATATCACAAAAGTCCTGTATCCCAATGATGAATCTGATCAGGGTAAACAACTACGATTAGAGCAACAATACTTTTTTGTCTCCTGTTCTCTGCAAGACATGATCCGTCTGATGAAAATTCAGAATCTGACCCTAGAACGGTTCCACGAACGCTATGCCATTCAATTAAATGACACCCATCCGACGATCGCCGTTGCGGAATTGATGCGGTTGTTATTAGATGACTATGACTTTAGTTGGGACAAAGCTTGGGACATTACCACCAATACCTTCGCCTACACCAATCACACCCTCTTACCAGAAGCGTTAGAGCGTTGGCCCCTCGGTCTTTTCGGCAGTTTATTACCCCGCCATCTAGAAATCATCTATGAAATCAATCGGTATTTCCTCGATGCCGTTCGCATCAAATTCCCCGATGATAGCGATCGCCTGAGTCGGATGTCGATCATTGATGAAAGTGGTGAGCGGTACGTGCGGATGGCCCATCTCGCCTGTGTCGGGAGTTCTGCCATTAATGGGGTAGCTGAACTCCACAGTGATCTGTTGAAACAAACAACGCTCCATGACTTCTACGAAATGTATCCAGAGAAGTTTACCAACGTGACCAATGGCGTAACGCCCCGTCGTTTTATGGTGCTAAGTAATCCCCGACTGGCGAATTTGATTACTAGCAAAATTGGGGATAGTTGGATTAAAAATCTCGATGAACTCCGCAAACTCGAAGAATTTATCTATGATGCCAATTTCCGCAATGAATTCCGTCAGGTTAAACAAGCGGTCAAACAGGATTTAGCCAATTATATTCGGGCGAATTATAACCTAGAAATTAACCCCAATTCGCTCTTTGATATTCAGGCAAAACGTATTCATGAATACAAACGTCAACATCTGAATGCGCTCTACATCATCACCCTTTATAACCGCATTAAGGCTAATCCAGACCTAGAGATTACGCCCCGCACTTTCCTCTTTGGCGGGAAAGCGGCCCCAGGTTATTACACCGCAAAACTGATCATCAAATTGATTAATGCGATCGCCGAAGTGGTTAATAGTGATCCCGATGTCCGTGATCGCCTCAAAGTCGTCTTTTTGAAAGATTACAACGTCAAATTTGCCCAACGAGTTTATCCGGCGGCGGATTTGTCGGAACAGATTTCTACCGCAGGTAAAGAGGCTTCCGGGACAGGCAATATGAAATTCTCGATGAATGGAGCCTTAACCATCGGCACTTTGGATGGCGCGAATGTGGAAATTCGGGAAGTGGTAGGTAGCGACAACTTCTTCCTCTTTGGCTTAACAACCGAACAGGTGACGGCTAAAAAAGCGGCGGGCTATAATCCCTGGGATTACTACAACAACAATCCTGAGTTAAAACTGGTTATTGATCGCCTTTCCTCTGGGTTCTTCTCCCACGGTGATGTCAATCTCTTTAAGCCCTTGGTAGATTCCCTGTTGTACCACGATGAATACTTGCTTTTTGCCGATTATCAATCCTATGTAGAATGCCAAGACCGGGTCGGCAATGCCTACAAAGATCAAGACCACTGGACAAGGATGTCTATTCTCAACATCGCTCGCATGGGTAAATTCTCGAGTGATCGCTCCATCCAAGATTACCTGCGAACCATTTGGAAAACCCCCAGTGTTCAGGTAGAAATCCCAGAATACAGCCAGGGCAATAGTGAGTTTTTGACAGGAGGACTGGTATGAAACCCCTCATTCATCACACCAAAATTGTGGCGACCATTGGCCCCGCGAGTGATTCCCCCGAAGTGCTGCGTAAGTTGCTCTTGGCAGGAATGAACGTGGCCCGACTTAACTTCTCCCACGGTAAATACGAGGATCATGCTGAACGGATTCAGCGACTGCGATCGGCCTCGGAGGAGTTGGGCTTACCCTTAATGCTGTTGCAGGATTTGCAAGGCCCCAAAATTCGTGTGGGCGATCTGCCTGCCGAAGGAATCCAGCTCAACCCTGGGGAAAGTCTTACCTTAGTTCCCGTTGAAGAAGACCAAGGACAAGCGAATACGGTGGGAATTGATTATCCCTACGTCGCCGAAGAAGCCGAACCGGGAACCCAGGTACTGCTAGATGATGGGCTACTGGAACTCCGCGTAGAGAAAGTGGAAGGCAAGGCGGTTCAATGCCAAGTGGTTAAAGGGGGACTCCTCAAAAGTCATAAGGGAGTCAATTTCCCGACCCTCAACCTGCGTCTGCCTTCCATGACCGACAAGGATAAGCGCGATTTGGATTTTGGCATTGAGCAAGGAGTGGATATTATTTCCCTCAGTTTTGTGCGCAAGCCCGAAGATATCCAATTACTGAAAACCCTACTGATGGAAAAAGGAGCCGATATTCCCGTTCTCGCCAAACTGGAGAAACCCCAGGCGATCGCCAACCTAGAAGCGATTGTGGATGAGTGTGACGCGATCATGGTGGCGCGGGGTGATCTAGGGGTAGAAATGAGTCCTGAACAAGTGCCGCTCATTCAAAAGCAGATCATTCAACTCTGCAATCAAAAAGGAATTCCCGTGATCACGGCCACCCAAATGCTCGACAGCATGATCCACAATCCTCGACCTACCCGGGCCGAAGCCAGTGACGTGGCCAACGCGGTGATAGATGGAACAGATGCGGTGATGTTATCGGGGGAATCGGCGGTGGGAGACTATCCTGTCGAATCGGTGCAAATGTTAGCCCGCATTGCGACGACAGTGGAACCCTCGATAAAATTTGTGAACTATCCTCCCAATCGTTCTGGGGATGCCGATGCCATCAGTGAAGCTCTCCATGCGATCGATGAAACCATTGATCTTCAGTGTATTGTCGCGCTCACGGAAACGGGTTACACCGCCAAACTAGCCGCCGAAGAGCGCCTCAAATCCCCGATTGTCGCCTATACTCCCAACCCGAAAACCTATCGTCGCCTGAGCTTAAACTGGGGTGTTCGACCTGTTTTAAGGCATTTTTCCCAAACAACCCTTGAGGAAGTGCTACCCCATATCGAAGCGGATTTAATCCAACGAAATTTTGTAGTGAAAGGGGACAAGGTTCTGATCATGGGCGGTGTGCCGATGGGGGAATCGGGTGGTACTAACTTCCTCAAAATTCATACCATTACCCAGGAGTAAGTAACTATGGCAAAACTAATTTTGACGCGCCACGGCCAGAGCCTCTGGAATGCGGAAAATAAATTTACGGGTTGGGTAGATGTGCCGTTAAGTGAACAAGGGCGGGCCGAAGCCACGATCGCCTCCTGTAAACTCAGGGATTATCGGGTACAGGTTTGTTTTACCAGTATGCTCTTTCGGGCCATTGAAACTGCCATCATCATCTTGACGGAAGTGGATGACATTTGCGATGGTAAGATT
>JBGSZT010000074.1:0-5751 GCA_041750255.1 Synechocystis sp. | reverse complement strand
ACGCTGGTAGAGCTCCATAATAGTCCTGGCTGAAGTGATTTATATCAGCCAGTTTCGGACATCTTGGGCCGCTTCGGTCACGGCATGTCCGTTTTCCTTCTCTTCATCCCGCTAGTCCACCGAGAACTTCCCACTGTCCAGTGGGTAACACTTGTTACAATTTCTTGACATTGATTTTGTTAGCGTTAGAATCTGTTTACGTTAGCGGGTAGAGGTGTCAGGTGAGTCCGGTTTATCTTTCCATCGTTGAGGGGAATCCTCACCTGCGGTCACTCCTGAGTTGGCATCTCCAGCAAGCAGGTTATTTGGTACAGCAATGTCCGGGTTTTCAGCAAGCTCGTCAGGCGTTTATGAGCCAACCGCCGACTGTGGCGGTCATTGACTCCGATTTACCCGATGGTGATGGCATCGAATTATGTCGTTGGCTTTATCAACAGCGTCAATCGATGATTTTGATCCTGTCGGCTAAAAATACGGAGCAGGATATTGTCCAGGGCCTGCGCTCCGGGGCGGATGATTACCTGACGAAGCCCTTCGGGATGCAGGAATTTATGGCGCGGATAGAGTGTTTGATTCGACGGGGTAGAATTGCGGTGGCCCCTCTTTTGCTAGACTTTGGTGATCTGAAAATTGACCTTGTCCAGCGTCGAGTCCAATACCAGGGCGATTTTATTGACTTAACGCCCCAAGAATTTAGCTTGCTCTATAGTTTGGCCCAGGCGGATGGCAATGCCCTCAGTCGTTCAGAGCTACTGCGCCGTGCTTGGCCGGAGGCGATCGATAACCCCCGCACCATTGATACTCATGTTTTATCCCTCCGCAAAAAAATTGAAACCGACCCCCGTCAACCCAGCTTGATTCAAACGGTTCGCAATGTGGGCTATCGCTTTAATATATCCGTCCTAAATGAAGGTAAAAAGGATGGTTCCACTGCCAATGCCCTTAATCCTGCTCGTAATGGCCATTACCTATCCAAGGTTAATTAAATGGATTGAGTCAAGTCGAGAGCTTCCTCTACTGGCAACAAAAACCATGGGCTCACAGAATGGCGATGGAAATTTTTTTTGAGCCACCCGATTATAATAGTCGGTCTCGACCCTTATTTGGTTTCCCCCTATGCCCGTCGCCCCCGATAGCCTGATCACCCCAGATATTCTCAAGCCAGCCCGCTATTTAGGCAATGAATTAGGGGCGGTGCATAAGGATTGGGATAGTGCCAACGTGCGCTGGGTCTTGACCTATCCCGAGGTCTACGAATTGGGCGCATCAAACCTGGGGCATATCATTCTCTACAACATCCTCAATACCCAACCCCGCCAACTCTGTGACCGCACCTATCTACCCGCCCTGGATTTGGCAACGAAGCTACGAGAAACCCAGACCCCTCTATTCGCCCTAGAATCGCGCAGACCCCTGACGGATTTTGATATTTTGGGTTTTAGTTTGAGCTATGAGCTAGGCGCGACCAATATCCTAGAAATGCTGGACTTAGCTCACATTCCCTTCACTTGGCAAGAGCGGACGATCGCCGACTATCCGCTCATTTTTGCTGGGGGACAGACCGCGACCTCCAACCCTGAACCCTACGCTGATTTTTTTGATTTTATTGCCCTCGGCGATGGGGAAGAATTATTGCCGGAAATTGGCCTGGTGCTAGAGGAGGGTAAGCAACGGGGCTTAGATAAAGAGTCCTTGCTTTTGGATTTGGCCCAGGTGCCGGGGGTCTACGTGCCTCGTTTTTATGATATGGCGGCGGATGGCTCTGTCCACCCCAATCGAGCCGATGTCCTGACCCGGATTTTGCGGCGCGTAGCGACTCCGATTCCGGCCTACTCCATTGGTTTGGTTCCCTATATTGAAACAGTTCATGATCGTCTGACTATTGAAATTCGCCGGGGATGTACTAGGGGCTGTCGCTTTTGCCAACCGGGGATGTTGACCCGTCCGGCGCGAGATGTTGACCCCAGTGCCGTGATTGAGGCGATCGAAGACGGGATTCGTTCCACCGGCTATAACGAATTTTCCTTACTTTCCTTGAGTTGTTCCGATTATCTGGCTCTGCCGGCGGTGGGCATTGAAGTGCGGAATCGTCTGCAAAAGGAAAATATTTCCCTCTCCTTACCCAGCCAACGGGTAGACCGTTTTGATGAAAATATCGCCAATATTGTCGGCGGCACTCGCCAATCTAGTTTGACCTTCGCCCCGGAGGCCGGAACCCAACGCCTGCGGGATGTGATTAATAAAGGTCTCACCAATGAAGAACTCCTGCGGGGTATCAAAACCGCCGTGGAGCAGGGCTGGGATAAGGTCAAGCTCTATTTTATGATTGGTCTACCGGGGGAGACGGATTTGGATGTCTTGGGGATTGTGGAAACCGTGCGTTGGCTCCGCAAAGAATGCCGTTTGCCCAAGCGCAAATCCTTGGAATTTACCCTGACTATTTCTAATTTCACCCCCAAGCCCCATACGCCCTTTCAATGGCATTCGGTCTCAACCCAAGAGTTTAAACGCAAGCAAAATCTACTCCGGGACGAGTTCTATGGATTACGGGGAGTAAAGGTCAACTATACTGATGTGCGAATTTCAGCCATGGAAGATTTTGTCGGTCGTGGCGATCGCCGTTTGGGCCCGGTGGTGCGTCGGGCTTGGGAATTGGGCGCGGGGATGGATGCCTGGTGGGATAATTTGGCCAATGCTTACGGGGCCTGGCAACAGGCGATCGGGGAAGCCAATTTAGCCGGACAGTATCGACAAATTGAACAGGGCAACCTATTTCAGGTCACTGATAGCGATGAAGCCCTCGCCCTCTACAACGGCCCCCTGCCCTGGGATCACATTGATACCGGCATCGACAAGCAATGGCTCAAGGAGGATTTTTTCCGCGCCCTTGAAGCCGCCACTATTCCCGACTGTTCCTTTGAAGGCTGTTCCCATTGCGGCGTTTGTGGATTGGATTTTGGCCACAATGTGATTGTGCCGCCCCTACCCATTCCCGAATTTGTTGGACAGTTTCAAGCCAATCATAATCGGGTGCAACGCTTCCGCGTCTGGTTTGGCAAACTGGGAGCGATGGCTCTGGTCAGTCATTTAGATTTAGTCCGACTGTTTGATCGTGTGGTACGTCGAGCGGCCTTTCCCATTGCCTTTACCGGCGGCTTTCATCCGGGGCCTCGTATTTCCATTGCCAATGCTCTTTCCCTGGGGGTCACCAGTAGCGGCGAAATTGTGGATTTTGAGTTGACCGATGTGCTGGAATTAAATGATTTTCAACATCGACTAAAAGAGGTGTTACCCGCAGATTTACCCATTTATAAAATCGAAGAAATTGACATCAAAGCCCCCGCCGCAACGCGCTTATTAGACCGAGCTCAATATCAAGTAACGATGGTTTGTGAAGAGCTGTTGAGTCCTAGCGACTGGCAAACCTGGGTGCAAATGATTTTAGAGTCTGCTGAGATTTTATGGGATAAAAAAACGAAATCGGGTAAGCTAGTCACGCTCAATCTGCGCGAACAGCTCTTTGCGTTGAGTGTAGAAAAAAATACTGCTACCGATCCCCAGGTCACGGTTTTGAACTATATTGGCAGTTGCCGCAATGATGGCACTCTACTCCAGCCCGATCACATTGCCTATCTTCTCCAGCAGGTCAGTCAAAAAAGTTTTCAAGTTCTAAACATTCATCGTCAACAGATGTTTTTGGCGGAGACTGCTCATATTACGGATTAAGAGTTCGTTTTAGATCCGCGATCCTCTAAGTGGGTAAATGTAATGACATTAATCATAGGTTTTATGCTGCATCCCCCCCAGCCCTCCTCACTAAAGCTCCGGTTATCAATGGAGGAGTCCGCAGGACGGGGGGATTTTAAAAATATTTACTCTCGTCTACTTAAATAAACGACAAAAAAACGAGTTTTACTCCAGACCTTTACAGAAATGATTCTTAACCTTATTTCCCTTGCGTTTACCTTTCAATCTCCGGGCCCGATTCTCTTCCAAGTCGGCCCCCTCGCCCTGCGCTGGTACGGCTTACTCATTGCCTCGGCGGTCTTGATTGGGGTGACCCTTTCTCAGTATTTAGCACCAAAACGCCAGATTAAGGCTGATTACATCGCCGATTTAGCCCTATGGCTGGTATTGGCAGCGATTCCTTCGGCTCGGCTCTATTATGTTTTGTTTGAATGGCCCAATTACGCCCAAGACCCCTGGCGGATTTTTGCGATTTGGCAAGGGGGCATTGCTATCCATGGCGCCTTAATGGGAGGAACCCTAGCCGCACTTTTTTTTGTGCGTCGCCATCGACTCTCGTTTTGGAATTTGGCTGATGTTTTGGTGCCGTCGGTGGCCCTCGGGCAGGCGATCGGGCGTTGGGGCAATTTCTTTAATTCAGAGGCTTTTGGGCGGCCCACCGATCTGCCCTGGAAGCTCTATATTCCTACGATGAATCGCCCGAGTAGTTATTTACAATTTGATTATTTTCATCCTACTTTTCTCTATGAATCCCTTTGGGACTTGGCATTATTTAGTCTGTTAATCTATTTATTTTTTGTGGGACTAAAATCTCCACACCGTCTCAAGGCGGGCACTTTAGCTTGTCTCTACCTGGTGGGGTATAGCCTCGGACGTTTTTGGATCGAAGGACTCCGCATGGATAGCTTAATGTTGGGCCCGCTCAGGATTGCCCAAGTGGTGAGCTTGATTTTGATTGTCATCGGATCCTTTGGTCTATTTTGGCTTTATCTCAAGAAAAATTCTCTACCGGACTTTCGCGCCCCAGACTCTACTCTTAATTGATTTTTGATACCCAATCATGCCCCTATCTTTTTCTCCTACTCCTTTGGCCCCGGCTGTTTACTTTATTGGGGCTGGCCCTGGCGATCCCGAATTGTTGACGGTGAAGGGTTATAAAATTTTGAGCCAAGCAGATGTTATTCTCTATGCGGATTCCCTTGTGCCCCGGCCAATGCTCCGAGACGTGAAAACCTCAGCTAAATTGATCCCCACGGGTAATAAAACCCTAGAAGAGATTCTACCCCTGATGATGGAGGCGGTAAAAGAGGGAAAATCCCTTGTGCGGCTCCATTCCGGCGATCTAACCCTCTATAGTGCTATCTATGAGCAAATTCAAGCTTTGGTAGAGGCTGAAATTCCGGTGGAATGTATTCCCGGGATTAGTGCTTTTCAGGCGGCGGCGGCAAAACTGAATCTGGAATTAACCGTCCCCGATCTGGTACAAACTATTATTTTGACCCGTATCAGTGGAGCGGCGTCGGCGGTGCCTCCGGCGGAAGAATTGGCGTCTTTAGCGGCACATCAGGCGAGTTTGGGGCTATATCTGGCGGCACGACATGTTGATAGGGCCCAGGCGCAGTTACTCGATCATTATCCAGCGGATACGCCGGTAGCGATTTGTTTTCGGGTGGGCTGGGAAGACGAAAAAATATGGGTTGTGCCCCTAGCCCGGATGGCGGAGGTGAGTCATCAAGAAAATTTGATTCGCACTACCCTTTATTTGATTACTCCAGCACTGAAAACAGACCCTGAGCGGCGATCTCAGTTGTATCACCCTGAGCATCGCCATTTATTTCGCCCCAACTAGGGTTAGTTGCCGACTTTCCATTTGATGTTGCAGCCAATGCTGGGCCGCTGTTCGGCTGGAACCGGTTGCCCCTTCAGAACACACTCGATGGCGGTACGTAGATCTTTTCCGTTCAGGGGACGATCTGTTTTGGGGCGAGAATCATCCAATTGTCC
>JBGSZT010000073.1:0-8880 GCA_041750255.1 Synechocystis sp. | reverse complement strand
TAAATTGACGACTACAGTTGACACAAATATGATTTTGTTTACCTTGCTTATTGATACCATTTTTACGGATATGAGTAGATTTACACTCAGGGCATTGCATTGTGATTTCCTCTGTTCATATCTCTATTATGCAACGCCATTAAATTATGTCGCTTACCAGAAGTTTGACGCGCATCGGGCAGTTCAGCAAAGGCTTCGAGAATCTCGATTCGCTCAACTAGAGGTTTAATGGCAACCGGCGGGACAACCGCAGGCGACTGAAAAGGGAGATGCATAAGCATTGGGGAAAAGGTGAGTTAGCTTAAAACTCTAGAATCTCAACCCTTTCTTCGGAATGAAATAGCACTGGCTTTGTACCCGGTCAATTCTTAATCTACCATTTACTCTTCAGCGAGGATTTACGAATGGATGTAATCTATTCTGCGCTATAAAGAAATTAGCAACTTTCTCGCGGGAACCGATTGCTCGTAACATCCTGTACCTGCTCAAACACATAGTTACGCCCGTTATGGTTCTTATATAGCGGAAATTGAATTTATTGCACCATTTTTTATAGAATACATCTTGTACATCACGATAATCTTTGTTTGCACTTGGAATTCCGCCACTCAAATGAGTAATGTGAAAATTAATGACATAGCATGAATGGCCGTTACATATTGCATTAAGACATAAATCTGTTGCGTAAAAGTGGAAACCTTTGAGTTCTTTAGAAGATGAAATAGTTGCACCTGTTTTAATGACTAACAAATTTTCATCTAGTGAGTGAACCAGTTGTGGAAAATCCCCTGACCAATTCGGAAAATTGTTGGGATCGGTTATTTTGACAACAAATCTGTAATTATTATTTACACCTGCATTTCCTGCAACTGCCCATTTGGGGTCTAGCTGTTCTAAATCTTCTAGAAGATTTATTAGATAATCAATTCCATTTCCCTGGTTTAGAAGTATATCTTGATGACAAAAGATAATATAAGGTTCAACTGTATTTAACATAATCTTATTGAAAGTTTGGTAAGGATCGAAAATATTGGTCTTTGAGTTGTCAAAGAGAGAGTATCGGCATCTGATCTCATCAAATCCCGCTTCAAGGAAAGATGTCTTCATCTCCTGATACTGATCTAATTTGTTTGAGATCGTGCAAATATGAAAAAGCCTCATAGTAAAAACTTAGATTTTAATTGATTTGGTTACTAGTAAAAGTTGGTGTCACGAAGTTTTCGCTACTGGCAAAATAGGAGGCTGAGATCGCTTTTCTCACTTTTCCCGATGCGAGTCTGCTTCTTCAGGTAATCCACCATCAATATAAGGAAGGCTTAATATCCTTTGAGTCATTTTTTCTTGAGCTTACCGTAACTATTCAGGTCATGGGGTTGACATAACACCAAGCGATATGCATAAAGCGCAAAATACCCTCATTAGGATGCTAATCTGTAAGAAAAACGGGGTTTTGCCCCTCAATACACAAAAAGCATGATGTGTCAAGAGCCACACCTGAATCTCAGCAATTCTCATTTTGACTTCAAGCCTGAATTTTTGAGGACTGTTCCCAACGGAGGAATAAGCTTTTCAAGGATCGTTATTGCAGTAATTCTCAATAAGGTTGGCTCAAATTAGCTTAAATTTCCATACTGAGAATTGCTGCCTGAATCTTTACTTAGGTCTACTCTCAAAAAATAGGAGTTAAAGCCTTGATAAACCTAGCCCTAGTGATTCAAGCCATAATTTGCTCACTGTTTTGACCTTTGAGGGAATGCCTGATACCCAAGGATTTTGCCAGGCTAATCGACTGAGATAAAATAAGTTTTTTTCCTGACCTAATTTATATCTCAGCAATTGATAGGGCCAGTGATCGGCTAGACTTACTTGTGCATTAATTCCAAATTTTTTCAGCGCATTATTTAGCACGTCGACCCGAATTTCGTGGTTTTTGAGTGATCGCTTGTCTATCTCATGAGGATGACTCCAGATATTCTTACCATGAATGCGAAAAAGAGAGAGGACTTGCTCGATGCCGACAACTTCTCCAAAAAAAGGAGCTAAATCGGCTAAGTAAGGTTCAGCCGAAAAACGAAAGTCTCCTTCTTCAGGAATATTCATGACTTGAGAGAGGAAAGACCGACGAAAACTTAGTGCCGTTGACGGCGGCCAAGGCCACCAACTCCCGGTTGTGCTAACTTGGCGAGAAATGTTTCCTTGGATTGCTTTGTAGGGTGGCCAAGGTTGACCCATCTGTTGACCTTGGCGGTCAATATTTTGGACTTTGTGGTAAATAATCACCGCATTAGAACAGGTTTGGGCCGCTTTGACAACTTCTTCAACTTTAGTCGGTAGCCAGAGATCATCGGCATCTAAGGAACAGATAATTTCTCCTCGACTCACCGCGAATCCAGCATTGATAGCCGAAGCTTGTCCGCCATTTTCCTTGAGAACTGGGATAATTTTGTCGTGGTAACTGGCCATGACTTCCTGTGAATGATCGGTCGAACCGTCGTCAATGACGATAACTTCTATCGGAGAATAGGTCTGATTGAATGCGCTATTAATCGCTTCACCTAAATATTTCCCATAGTTATAGTTGGTAATTAAAACACTGACTAGAGGGCGATCAGAATTCATCATTTTTTGCCCAGGGGATGCTTGCTTAATAATAAGAAAATCTTTGAGGAATCCAGCATTTAAGTAAAAAACGAATTAGGTATTTTACTCGCTCCCAAGAGGTGTAAAAAGGCCAGTTTAAGATCAGACCCGAAATTACTTGTACTTCTTGGGCATCCCATTTTCCTCGAAAGAAGTAACGCTTGCGTCGATAGTCAAGGTTAAGGGACAGATCCACTCTATTTGCATGACCAATACATTCTAAAAAATAGTTCAGCCATTGGGTTACGTTCTCGGATGCCTCTAGCACTTTCGCCATACTTTCTCTTGTTACTATGTGAGTCTGTGATCGCAATTGAAAGTTGTCATCGTGAAGCCGATAACTTCCTAAGACGCAATTAATCGCTTGAATCTGACCGAGAAATGCCGCACAAGGTAGGAGACAACCATCCATCCAAACCATAAACCAAGTGGGGGGGTCGATCCCTAAGACGATCGGCAAGATTTTTTCGAGTGCAATGCGTCGGAAAGCAAGTGCCGAGGTAGGCGGATAATGCCACGTTCCTCCTGTATCGAGAATCACTTGTGCGAGGTCTCCACTGGGGAGAGGTTTGTGAGAAGACCTTTTTGGGATGGCGTTTCCTTCTTGATCAATCGCCTCCATCAGGTGCATAACCCCCATCACCGTTGGATCGTGAAACGCTTCGATGACTTGCTCTAACTTGTCGGGGTACCAAACATCGTCTGAGTCTAAAAAGGCAACGATCTCTCCGGTGGAATGCTCGAATCCAGTTTTTACTGAGCCACCATGTCCCCCTGAGTTGGTCTGGTGGAAGACAGCTTTGATTTTATCGGGGAATCTCTGTTGAAACTCAGTAATTACCGAACGGCTATCATCCTTAGAACAGTCATCAACAATGACGAGCTCGATATCTTGGTAGGTTTGTGCCAAAGCTGAATTAATCGCTGCTGGCAGATACCGTGCATGATTATAGCTAGCCATTATGATGGATACTTTCATTGACTAATTACTCCTTGTGTGTGAGGAAGTCTCTAAACCAGCGCTTCAACTGCCGCCAGTAGGGGCCCGCAGGAGATCGCCCAAACGCTACCTGCAAAGTCTGCAACTGTTTGGAGAGCCTGGCGAGCGGAGACTCTCCATAATAAAGCCACCTGTTGGGGACTGGTTCCGCGTCAGAATATCCTGCATTCATGTAGCGATTAATATCCCGACGAGCTAGGTATTTTTCCCGCGTTTTCTTCAGGCGTTGATCATGAGTATTGGTATGAAATACTGTCCAGCTAGGATCTTCAATCTTAGTCAAGGTATACATATTATGGCGCTGCATATAAGTCTCCCACGCAATCTCAATTAAAAATCTACCCTGATTTGTTGAATCACATGGGTTCTGCCCCTTAAATCCAGAAAGAATATAAGCATCCGCCAATTCATGGACAGATGTCATAAACGTACTACGCTTCATTAGGGCGAAATTAAGGCTACACTTGTGGCTAAAATACAAGCCTGGCCAGGCTTCGTGGTGTTTGGACGGAATGTTGTACGAACCACTAAATGCAAAAACGTCGTCACGCTCTAAATAACTAATTGCTTCGTCTAACCAGGTATCGTGACCTTTTTTATAGGGCAATGTATCAGCCTTGAATAACAACAGATAAGGCTTGCTGGCGATCGCTCCTGATGTATATTCCATGATGTGACATGATTCCTTCCCAGCAGAATTATCTTCATTATTTGAATGAATGACTTGCAACTTATCAATTAAACCTTCTTGGAATAATCTCCAATAGACTGCGTGAGTTTCCATATCGCTTCCACCGTCAACAACCACAACTTCGCCTGGTTTGCCGCCCAAAAACTGAAACCAATCCTGAAGAATGTCGGCGAATACCATAGCATCTCCAAAGTTAGCTGTAACCATGGATATTTCACTTAATTTTTTAGGCTGATCGCTCATCATTTAACCATCTCAATGTAAACTCTTCAAAATAAGAACTAATGTAGGCGAACAAACACCTCAGTGCGTAACCAAATTGTATTATGGCTCCAGGACGCCCTCGAAGAAAAAAAACTTTACTCCAGTACAGGCTATTGGTAAAGTCAGAAAACTCGTGATTTCGGTAAGCTTGTGCCACATATCTTCGCCGTTCTAGCGAATTTGTTGGTAAGTACATATGTTTTCGATAAAGCGTTCTGGCTCCTTGACGCATCTTCTTAGCATCAGAAGATGCACTTTGGTGTCCAATTCGATAACCTATAAGAGTTTCATTGACAAACTCAAAATCTCCGTGTGTGCTTAAACGCAGAAATAAGTCGGTATCTTCCACATAATTCATATTTGCATCAAATCCTCCAACTTTTTCATAGTAGCTGCGCCGAATTAAAGCCGTTGATGGATAGGTAATAGTACTAAAAACTGCCTCAAAGCTGGTTTTCGCATCTACAGGCAATAGAGTTTTACGACCATTGATTAACACATAACGCTGTCGACAATGATCCTGATTTTTCCAAAAATCAACAGGATTTCCACAATCATCAATATTTTGAAATAAACAATAAGCGCCGACATCTAATGGATTTTTATTAAGGGTATTTACGAGAGTCTCAAGCATACGTGGAGTCCATACATCATCGCTGTCAAGAAATGCAACATATTCGCTTTGTGAAGTGATGGCTGCATAACCACGTCGTCGTGCATTTGAAACCCCGCTGTTGTTTTGGGCAATATATCGAATTCGTTGATCATGCCGCACAAAACGCTCAGCAATCATTTGAGTGCCATCAATAGAGCCATCATTTACGATGATCAACTCCCAACAAGTAAGTGTTTGGCTCAAAACGCTCTCGATAGTTGCTGACAAGAATCTTTCAGCATTATAAGCCGGAATAATAATTGACACAATCAGTGTATTCATGTTAAAAATTCTCGAATTTTCCTAAACTATTTCTTAGAGATTTATCCATGAATTACCAAATAGTTTTTAGATTAGTTAATGATTGAATTTTCAAGTCACGGGTAACAAGAGGAAGATTTAAAGATAGAGAAGTGGCAGCAATAATTCTATCAGGCATTTCTGGCATAGTTTCAGAAGGAATTTGACGAATAGCCATTGAGATCGCTAAACTTAAGGAGAAAACTGTTAAACTACTGTCCTCTTGAGCAAAAGAATTAACTAATTATTCCCAACGGTTAAAATCTTTTAACCTATTAGTGTTTGAGTGCCTCGTAGTTTTAAATAGAACTCATTTTTAATACGTGTAATCTTGTCCACAATTTTCAGCCAGTTCCAGTGCCAAAAGGTGAATCGCCATCCTGACCAGGCAGTCATGTCAATATAATTAAAAAACTCATCGTTGCGTGGACATTTTTCTAAAGTGTTCCATGGCTTTATATAGGCGTAGTGAATAATGTAGGGATTCTGATGTAGACAGGTGTGAATATCTTCTGGAAAATTACTTCCCTTCCACAGTATTTCTTGATCCACAATATTTATGATGCCCTGGTGATTCCATCTTGGATCGAGTTCTCCCCAATTGCCTGCAAATAAGCCATTGAGTGTGTCCTGATCGTGCCACCTGATTTTATTTGTTTGGAGATATTTAATAGCCTTGTCAGTAATATTATTGGTCCGCCACTTTTGGAGATTTATCACCAATAGCCCACTGTTTAAGTATTTACAATCTGGAGATATACCTAATTCATGATAGTTTATGAGACCTAGGGGAGATGATACGTAGGGCGCTCTATAGTCTTGAACCCCTAGTAGGCAATACTCTCCCATCTCCATATCCCATAGCCGACCCAAGTCTTCTTTAACGACCAAGTCGCAATCTAAATAAATTGCTTTGTTGTATTGGTCAGGTATAAGTTCGGGAATGAAAAGCCTGTAGTAGGCGGCAATTGTAATGTGTCCTGAGATTAAAACATCGGCTCCAAGTCGCCGCTCATCAGGTTTGACTAGCCATTGAACGTCACACTGCTCTGATTTTACTGATTTTAAAATCTTTCGCTTGTTTTGTTCTTTAATTCCCCCATCAATAATAAAGAAAACAATTTTTCTGTTGATTGCGAGATGCTCAAGAGCAGAGCGGATTGTTACTGCTAGGGGCATGGCGTAGTTATCATCAGCGCCACAAACCACAACAATAGGTTCATTGTTTTCGAGAATCATCTTTCTGTCTAACCTTCCTTGGCTTTTGGTTGAATGTATTCTATCTGCAAAGGAACGTCTTTAGCTCCGCAATAAGCGCATTCTCTGTTCCATTTTTCTAAGAGAAATTCACGAGTTTTGTAACGAGCAAGAGTGCCTTATTGATTCAGGTGTCACCCCTCCCCAAGGCTCCTGAAGCCCCCAATTCACGTTGAAATCTGGTGCAAGTTGCAATAGTTGTATTTTCAAGATAATCTTTGCCCTATATGGGTTTCAGGAGTTTTTTGCACCACTAAGTTCTTTACCTTGAATTTTTGGGTTACGCATTAATTGCATATCAAAGCGTACTAACTCTTAGCTAATAGCTTTAATCAGCCCAAATTTTTGTAACTTTTACACCCAAGTTTTAAGTTTAACCACCGACGACAGAGCAGGGGAAAGCAAAACTTTGGCATGACTCCAAATGTATTATTCCTTGTGGGGTGCGTCCCTAGATACAATAAAGCAACATATTCGGGAACAATCGGGCGGAAGATTGACATACTTACAAAATCTTTTAAGTCATTGTCGATCCGATGCCTTGTAATTTTAGATAGAACTTACTTCTAAGACGTTTTATCCTTCCAACAAGTCTCGTCCAGTTCCAATACCAAACGGTGAATCGCCATCCTGACCAAGCAGTCTTGTCAACATAGTGGAAAAACTCATCGTTGCGTGGACATTTTTCTAAAGTGTTCCATGGCTTTTTGGGGGAGGTGTAGTGAATAATATATGACTTGTAATGTTGATACTTGTAAATATCTTCTGGAAATTTATCTTCCTTCCACATCAATCCTTGATCTATAGTATCTATACTCTGATGATTCCATCTCGGATCGAGTTCTCCCCAATTGCCTGCAAACAAGGTATTGAGTACATCTTGATCATGAAACGTGATATATCCTTTATTTTTTTGAAGGTATTTATTTACTTTGTCAGTAATATTATTAGCTCGCCACTTTTGGAGATTTATCACCAGTACTCCAGCATTAAAGTATTTGCAATCTGGAGATGATAAGTAGGGTATTTTATAGTCTGGAACCCCTAGTAGGTAAGACTCTCCCATCTCCATATCCCATAACTGACCTAAGTCTTTTTTAACTACCAAGTCGCAATCTAAATAAATTATTTTCTTGTATTGGTCAGGTAGAAGCTCAACAAGGAAAAGCCTGTAGTAGGAGGCAATTGTAATGTGTCCTGAGATCCATACATCTGCTCCAAGTCGCCGTTCATCAGGTTTGGCTAGCCATTTAACGTAACACTGCTCTGATTTTACGGATTTTAAAATTTTCTGCTTGTTTTGTTCTTTAATTCCCCCATCAATAATAAAGAAAACAATTTTTCTGTTGGTTGCGAGATGCTCAAGTGCAGAGCGCATTGTTACTGCTAGCGGCATGGCATAATTATCATCAGCCGCACAAACCACAACAATAGGTTCATCATTAACAACAATCATTTCTTGTTTCTCCTGTCAACTCGTAGCATTTAAGTTCAGCAAACATCACTATGAGAATGATTCTTACCCAAGCTTCTTAATTTAACTGATCTGAGCGCCCGAAACCCTCATTCTACCGTTCAGTAAATTGAGTAAAAAAGCCTGTGAAGGCACTTATTACAGTACAAACCCTTCAAAATGAGAATTGCTGATTTAAGTTGCAGCAATTTCAAATTCAAAAATTGATGCCTTTGAAATCCTTACACCAAGAGAAGTTAACAATTCTTGATAATCTTATCAATCGCTTAAATGACGCAAAATCATTACGCCTAAAATAAATTTTAGCCTCCTTACTTAGCTTGCAGTTCTTCTTTCCTCTATGCTAATTCCTTTGCCTTCTTTCAAATTTATTAATCGTTTTTAATGTGCTTCCATATCTTGTATAACCCATAAAATTTATGCTTGAGGAAAAAGCTTAAAGGATGAGACTTTCCATAATTTAATCTCTTGGGGTCGAATTCCCCGCCGCTTGCGGCGCTAAAATAAATAAATGAGTGAGTATGTTCATAAAAGCCATAACGTAACAGTTTTGCTATACCATCTAGTTTTTCCAGCGAAGTACAGAAGAGCCGTATTTG